>JBAPYC010001037.1:0-4621 GCA_049284535.1 Streptosporangiaceae bacterium | reverse complement strand
AAATGAGGCCCTATTTCGATACTCCGCGCAGTGTGTTGCTGGCGCAGAGTTACGAAACGGGACCGCTGGCTACCCGACTGCCCTGTGGTGGCAAAGTGAGCAGCCGGGCCACCGGGCCTGCGCCAGGCCATCCCGGGGGGTCCGGCGAGTCCCGGCCAAGCGGGATAACAGGGCAAGAACCGGGATAACCCCGCGTACACGCCGGAAGAAGGACCCCGGAAGGGAGCACGCATGCGCGCCGTCGTCATCACCGAACCCGGCGAACCCGAGGTTCTGCGCTGGCTCGAGGTGCCCGATCCGCAGCCGGGCCCGGGCGACGTGGTGATCGAGGTCGCCGCCAGCGGCGTCAACCGCGCCGACCTGATGCAGCGCGAGGGCCACTACCCGCCGCCCCCGGGTGCGCCGCCATACCCCGGCCTGGAGTGCTCCGGCCGCATCCGGGCGGTCGGCGAAGGCGTCACCGGCTGGCAGCCCGGCGACCAGGTCTGCGCGCTGCTGGCGGGCGGCGGCTACGCCGAGCAGGTGGTGGTGCCCGCCGGCCAGCTGCTCCCGGTGCCCGGGCAGCTGGATGTCACCGTGGCGGCCGCCTTCCCCGAGACCGTGTGCACGGTGTACTCCACCGTGTTCCAGCTGGCCGGGCTGGCCAGCGGCGAGACCCTGCTGGTGCACGGCGGCAGCAGCGGGATCGGCACCACCGCCATCCAGCTGGGCAAGGCCTTCGGCGCCCGGGTGGCCTGCACCGCGGGTTCGGCGAGCAAGCTGGCCCGCTGCCGCGAGCTGGGCGCCGATGTGGCCATCAACTACCGCGAGGAGGACTTTGTCGCGGCGGTGAAGGGGGCCACCGGCGGTGCGGGCGCAGACGTGATCCTCGACATCATGGGCGCGAGCTACCTGGCCCGGAACCGGGACGCGCTCGCCGTCAACGGGCGGCTGGCCATCATCGGCCGCCAGGGCGGCAGCCGGGCCGAGATCGACCTGGGCGTCCTGCAGGGCAAGCGGGCCAGCGTGTACGCGACGACGCTGCGGGCCCGGCCGCCCGCGGAGAAGGCCGAGGTGGTGACGGCGGTGCGGGACAATGTGTGGCCGCTGATCGGGACGGGGCGCCTCGCCGCCATCATCGACCGGGAACTGCCGATGTCCCAGGCGCCGCAGGCGCACCGGGCCATGTCGGCCAGCGAGCACATCGGCAAGATCCTGCTGCTGCCCGGCTGACCCCCCGGCCGGAGCAGCCGGGGCGGGGGGGTCAGACTAGGGGAATGAGCGAGCCGATGAAGCCTGAAGCACAGCAGCACCCCCAGGTCCTCGTGGTGGGCCCGGATGGCATAACCACCTCCGGCGGCGAGTCCGGCGAGAATACCGGCCGGGAGCGCCCGGTCACCGAGATGGTCGAGCAGCCGGCCAAGGTCATGCGTATCGGCAACATGATCCGGCAGCTGCTCGAGGAGGTCCGCGCCGCGCCCCTGGACGAGAAGAGCCGGGCCCGGCTGAAGGAGATCCACGAGAGCTCGATCAAGGAGCTCGAGGACGGCCTCGCGCCCGAGCTGGTCGACGAGCTGGAGCGGCTGTCGCTCCCGTTCACCGAGAACGAGGTGCCCAGCGAGGCCGAGCTGCGGGTAGCCCAGGCCCAGCTGGTGGGCTGGCTGGAGGGCCTGTTCCACGGCATCCAGACCACGCTGTTCGCGCAGCAGATGGCGGCCCGGGCTCAGCTCGAGCAGATGCGCCGCGCGCTCCCGCCGGGGGCGATGCCGCCCCAGGAGGAGCCCCCGCAGCAGCGGTTCGGATCCGGCCCCTACCTGTAACCCAGACAGCCGATCGGGCGGGGTGGCACGCACCGCCGCCCCGTCCCCATTCGCGACCGCGGCCGGATGCCACCTCAAGGACGGGGACCGTTACCCCCGCGGAAGCGGGAGCTAACGGTCCGCAATAACCGGCAAAGCCAGCCGCGCGGCTCAGGGACGGCCGAACCGCAGCCGCCCCAGCCACGCGGCGGCCTCGCCGAACTCGGAGTCGGAGGTGCCCGGCCGGACGTGCGTGACGCCGCCGTCGCACCGGGCGTAGCTGCCCAGGAACCGAACTTCGCGGCAGACCCGGCGCAGGCCCATCATCGCCTCCCCTACCCGGGCGTCATCGACGTGCCCCTCGCAGTCGATGAAGAAGTAGTACTGCCCGAGCCGGTCGCCGGTGGGACGCGACTGGATCCTGGTCAGGTTGATACCGCGGACGGCGAACTCGGTGAGGATCTCCAGCAGCGCGCCCGGGTGGTCCTCGGCCAGGAAGGCAGCCAGCGACGTGCGGTCCGCCCCGGTCCGGGCCGGCAGCGGCTCGGGCCGCGACACCACCACGAACCGGGTGACCGCGCTGGCCCGGTCGTGCACGTCGGCGGCCAGCACCTCCAGGCCGTACCGGTCCGCGGCAAAGGCCCCGGCCAGCGCCGCGTCCACCTGCCCGTCCCCGGCCTGCCGGGCCGCCTCGGCGTTGGAGGCGAGCGGCACCCACTCGCTGTCCGGCAGGTTGGCCGCGAGCCAGCCGCGGCACTGCGGCATGGCCTGCGGGTGGCCGCCGACCCGCTTGATGTCGCCCAGCCCGGTGCCCAGCCTGGCCAGCAGCGCAAACGCGATGGGAATCTGCAGCTCGGCCACGATGACCAGCTCGTTCCCGCTGGCCAGGTCGTCCAGGGTCGCGGTCACGACCCCCTCGACCGAACTCTCGATGGGGACCACGGCCCGCTCGGCCGTGCCGTCGCGCACGCAGGCCAGGGCGGCCTGGATGGTGGGACAGGACAGCGGCTCGGCGTCGGGGTCTACGGCGCGCAGCGCCGCCTCGGAGAAGGTTCCCTCCGGCCCCAGGTAGGCGTAAGGCATGCCCACATCATGCCAGCCGTGCCGATGCGGCGCGGCCGGTGTGCCCCCTGCTAGGCGGCCCCTGCTAGGCGGCCGGCGCGGGCGAGCGCCTGCGCACGGTCACGCCGTTGTCGGCGGAGGGGTGCGACGCGGCGGCGGGCAGGCCCTGCCCCATCCGGGCCGCGCGGACCGCGTGCTCTTCCTCTGGCGACAGCGGCTGGGTGCCGGCGCCCGCCATCACGATCTTGGCGTAGGTCCGGGTTTCTGATCGCCCGTTGATCGAGCTGATCACCACGCCGTCGCCCAGCGCGTTGAGCAGCGCGATCGAGAAGGACAGCTGGCCGGACATCTCGCTCAGCGCGTCGTACCGGACCACGGCCAGGTCGCGCAGGGCACGCGGGTCTACCGTCCCGCGGGAGCCGATGCTGCCGTTGATCAGGTCGGTGCACTCCCTGACCGCCCGCCCGGCACGCCGGTGGGCGATGGCCCCGACGAGGATGCCGAGCGCTCCGACGGCGGGCCCCACAGCGGGCCTGACCAGGGGCGCGAGCTCGGTGAGCGTTAGGGAAATCACACGTCGCACTATAGCGATCACACAGGGTCAACCAACGGAAGCGCGCCGGCTCGCGTCGCGAAGCAGGGCCAGAATGATCAGGAGCGCAACGGCGGCGATCCCGAAGGCATCCTGCACCACCCGGGCCGCCAGCAGCGGCACCGCGTGCCGGTCCACCAGGGATTGCCCCCACCAGGGGATGGTCAGGGCGAAGAAGACCGCGGTGCCCGCGGCCAGCACGACCCGGCGCGGCGACCGGCCGTCGGCCGCGATCGCCCCGATGACCACCACCACCACGAGGTAGTGATGGATCCACGAGACCGGCGAGAGCAGCACGCCCAGCAGCGCGGTAACCGCGATGGCCTCCATCTGCCGGGACTGGCGGGCCAGCCGCCGGGCCAGCGCGAAGCCCGCCACCGCGACCACGGCGGCCAGCACGATCCACGCCGCGGCAGGCGCCTGGCCGGGCAGGAACTCGCGGAGCACCAACCCGCGCAGCGACTGGTTGGACGTGCCCGCGTTGGATCCGAGCCGCCCGGATTCGAAGATCACGCTGGTCCAGTAGCTGACCGAGTCGTGCGGCAGCACCAGCCATGCACCCAGCGTCCAGGCCAGCGCGGACCCGGCTGCGACCAGCGCGGCCCGGCGCCGCCCGGACAGCCACAGGTACACGATAAAGACGCCAGGGATCAGCTTGATCGCGGTGGCCAGCCCGACCAGCGCCCCGCGCGGCCAGCGTGGTGCCCGGGCCGCGCAGTCCGCCACCGCCATGGCCAGCAGCACCATGTCCACCTGACCGAAGCGCATCTCGTCCCGCATCGGGAACAGGTAGGCGCAGGCCGCGAACAGGACAGCGAACGCGGCTGCCCGCAGACGGCCGGCCCGGGCCAGCAGCGGCGCGAAGGCGAACCAGATCACCACCGCGAGCGGGACGTAGATGAACGGCACCCAGGCTAGTTGCGCGGCTGGCCAGGGCAGCAGGGCCAGCGGCACCGCGAACAGCGCCGACACCGGCGGGTAGGTGAACGGGAGCAGCTGCGGCGGCTGGGTCAGGGCGGTGTACAGCGGCTGGCCCTGCAGCACGCTCAGGCCGCCGGCCCGGTACACGGCCAGATCCACCATGCGCTGATCGGGCGCGTTAGTCAGGTAACCGCGCACCAGCGGGGTGATCGCGGCCAGCGCCGCGAGCCAGGCCAGCACGCCCAGCGCCACCGCCCACGGCGGCCAC
>JBAPYC010001036.1:0-2404 GCA_049284535.1 Streptosporangiaceae bacterium | reverse complement strand
CCGTCCCGCGCGTCCGGCAGGGCCCGGGAGTAGATGACGCTGTAGGCGTACTCGAGGTAGCTGCCGCGCATCTCCTCAGCGACGTCGATGTCGACGATGTTCTCTTCGAATTCCTCGGGGGGCGTGGTCGAACCGCCGCTGCGCCGTGCTGCCATGGCACTAATTCTGCCGTGTCCGCCGGCCTCAGCGGGCCAACGCCGCGATTAGGTAGCCGAGAATCCGCCGTCCACGTACAGGGTCTGCCCGGTCACGTAGTCGCTGGCCTGCGAGGCCAGGAACACCGTCATCCCGGCGAAGTCCGAGGGTGCCCCGTTCCGGCCCACCATGGTGCGTGCCGCCATGGCCGCCGAACGCTCCGGGTCACGCGCCACATGTGCGTTGAGCCGGGTCGGCACGAAGCCGGGGCAGACCGAGTTACAGCACACCCCGGACGACGCCCAGGCCTCGGACTGGGAGCGGGTCAGCGCGGCCAGCCCGCCCTTGGAGGCCCCGTAGCCGCCGCTGTGGCCAAACGCCCGCTCGGCCTGCTGCGACGTGACGTTGATGATCCGCCCCCAGCCGCGCCCGGCCATCGCGGGCCCGAACCGCTGGCCGAGCAGGAACGGCGCGGTCAGGTTGACCGCCATGGTCAGATCCCAGTCCGCCACGCTGAGCGACCCCAGTGGCGGCCGCAGGTTGACGCCCGCGCAGTTGACCAGAATGTCCGGCGGCCCGAACGCCGTCCCCGCCTCGTCCGCCGCCCGCTCCAGGTCGGAACGGGAGCCGAGATCCGCGCTGACGGCGTGAGCCCGGCCGCCGGCCGCGCACAGCTCGGCCACGGCCCCGTCGAGCCGCTCGCGATCACGGGCCACCAGGACCACGCAGGCCCCGGCTCCGGCCAGGGCGGCGGCCATGCCCGCGCCGATGCCCGAACTCCCGCCAGTGACCACCGCTACCCGGCCGGCGAGTGAGAAAAGCTGCTCCAGATACCCCGGGCCCGTCACAGCACCGGGCGGGCGCCGATGAGGTTGAGGGCGTGCGCGGCCAGGCGGCAGCCGCTGGTCAGCGCCTCACCCGGCGGCTTCTTGTCCAGCCAGGCCGGGATGAACCCGGCGATGAAAGCGTCGCCGGCCCCGGTCCCGTCGGTCACCCGCTCGACCGGTGGCGCGGGCACCCGGATCGGCGGCCGCCCGTTGGCGTAGAACAGCGCGCCCTCGGCGCCCAGCTTGACCGCGACGTGCGGATACCAGGCGGTCAGCACGCGGGCCGCCTGCTCCGGGTCGTCCCGGCCGGTCAGCACCTTGGCCTGGGCCGCGTTGACGAACAGCAGCACGGCCCCGGCGGACAGCTCCAGGAACGGCTCGGCGCCGACCCGCTCCAGCGGGGCGGCAGAGGCCGCGTCCACCGAGGCGGTCATGTTGGTCCGCCGGGCGTAGTCGATCGCGGCCAGCCCGGCTGCCCGCGCCCCCTCGGACAGCAGGGTGTAGCCGGAGACGTGCAGGTGGCCGCCCGGCACGAACAGGTCGTGCGGCAGGTCGTCCGGGGACAGCGCCGCGTTCGCGCCGGGGTCCGACAGCATGGTCCGCTCGCCCTTGTGGGTGACCATCACGACGCAGGTGCCGGTGGGCCGTTCCGGGTCCATCACCAGCCGGGCGTCGACTCCGTAACCCATGAGCTCCATGTCGCGGTTGCGCCCGGCGATGTCCGCGCCGCGCCGCCCGACGAACGCGACGTCGCCTCCGTCGGCCGCCATCCAGGCAGCGATGTTGGCTCCGGAGCCGCCGCCGTGCATGGTCACTGCCGCAGGTGTGTCGCTTCCGCGAGCGAGCGGTAGCGTAGCGTGAGCGACTGCGTCGGTCATCAGGTCGCCTATGACTACTACGCGCGCCATACTCGTCCTCACCTCATCGCGTCTGCGGACCCCCCGCGTCCAGACGGCAGCCGTATGGCAGCCCGATCCGGTGGCGGAGTCCGATTCGGGCGCCCGGCCGCAGGACTTACTACGGTAGCGGCAGGCAACCTCAGCTGGCCAGCGTCGGCAGCAGACATCGCCGCTGGATAATGGTCTAACACCCTGGCCTCACAAGATTGTCAACGCAGTGTTACCCGGCTGAACCTTCTACCATGCCTCCAGCGACATAATCCGGCCGGCAATCACTATTTCCGTCACTTCAGAGCCGGCTGCCAGCTTCTGGTTGAGCCGCCCGAGCTCGTCCCGGAACATCCGCCCGGCCGGGGTAGCCGGTATCACTCCCAGGCCGGTCTCGTCACTCACCGCGACCACGCGGGCACCGGTTCGCCGCCACGCGCGCACCAGTTCCGCGATCCGGGCCGCCACGGCTTCCCCGGCGCCGGGCGCACCGTCCCAGGCGCCGCAGCCGTCCAGCACCGCGGCCAGCCAGCTGCCGATCCCGTCGATCAGCAC
>JBAPYC010001035.1:0-8652 GCA_049284535.1 Streptosporangiaceae bacterium | reverse complement strand
GGCCGCGCATGCCCGGCTCGTTGGCCACCTCGAGCGCGCGGCCGAACAAGGCGATCCCGATCCTGCTCTGGGCGGCCCGGCTCTGGCCGCGCTGATGGGAAGCGCCGAGGCCATCCCGGTCGACCTGGGGCGGCTGGCCGAGCAGGCCGACGCAGAACGCGACCGGCTGCACACGCTGCTGGCCGAAGGCTGCGCCCGGATCGATCCAGGCCGTCCCGCCCTCGAGGTGGCGCGCGAACTGGTCCGCCAGCATCCGGACGGGGCGGGCGTGATCGACGCGGCCCGGGTCTGGACCGAGCAGGTCATCGCCTTCACCCGCGAGCGTGACCTGGTCCCCTACCACGACGGCGAGTGCCTGGTCGGGCTGGCACCGGAGTCGCGCCGGTGGGCGATGGCCATGATGTCGTGGGCCGCGCCCGGCGAGCCGGAAGGGCCGTCGTGGTTCCACATCACGCCGCCGGAAGAGTCCTGGCCGGAGCGGGACAAGGAAGAATGGCTGGAGGTTTTCAGCGACACCACCCTGCCCGGTATCGCCGCGCACGAGGTGGCGCCCGGCCACTTCTCCCACGGCCGCGCGCTGCGGCACGCGCCGTCGGAGGTCCGGCGCACCCTGTTCTCCAACGCCTTCATCGAGGGCTGGGCGCATTACGGCGAGGAACTGTGCGTCGAGGAGGGATTCGGCGCCGACGACCCGCGGATCGGGGTCGGTATCTGGCTGGAGGCGCTGGTCCGGGTGACCCGGCTGGCCTGCGCGATCGGGGTGCACACGGCCGGGATGGCGGTGCCGGAGGCGGCCCGGCGCTTCGAAGCGGATACGCACCTGGCCGGCGAGGCCGCGCTGTCCGAGGCCCGGCGGGCCACCTTCGACCCGACCTACGGCCGGTACACCTGGGGCAAGCTGCAGATCGGGAAGCTGCGCGAGCGGGCCCGCAAGGATTGGGGCGCGGGTTTCACCGTGCAGCGCTTCCACCGGGCCCTGCTCGACCTGGGCTCGCCGCCGCTCGGCCTGCTCGGCACCGCGGTAGAGCGCGGTTAGGAGCGGAGTAGCCTGTGTCCATGCCCAGCATGACGACGGTGCTCCGGACCGTGGGCGCAGCCCTGCTAGCCGCGCTCGCGCTGGCCGGCTGCGCGTCGGCCAAGGCCGATTCGTCGATCGCCGTGGCCAGCGCTTACGTGCCGCAGCCGACGACGCCGGGGACCACGGTGGCCTACCTGGACATCCGGAACAACGGCCATACCGACCGGCTGGTCTCGGTGCACACCAGCGTCGGCGGCACGGTGCAGCTGCGGGCCCCGGGCGTGCGGCACGCCGGCGCCCTCACCATGCACACGGTGCCCGCCATCACGATTCCGGGCAACACGATGACCCTGCTCAACCCCGACTCCTACCACCTGCTGATCACCGGGGCCGGGCCGATGCACGACGGCAAGGACATCATGCTGCGGCTGACCTTCGCCAACGCCGGGACGGTCACCGTCATCGCCATGGTGACCAACCCGGAGTCGGGCGGCAGCAGCTACTTCCTCAACTGAGGACCGCGCGGCGGGTCAGCGGCAGCCGCGCCCGGGTCTCCTGGTCATCCGGGGTGCAGACCACCACCCGGGCTTCTGGCATCGCGGGAAGCTCAAGCTCGCTGACGGCGAAGCTCAGCCGGCCGGCCCGGGGATGGGTGTAGGTCAGCACCCGCGGCTCGCACTCGGCGACCTCATGCCGGGCCCACAGGCCGGCAAACTCAGGGCTCAGGCCGGACAGCCGGCGGATGTCCTCCTCCCAGTCCGGGTCGCCGATGTGCCGGCTGAACGCGGAACGCAGCCGGGCCACCAGGTAGCGGACCTGGGCGTCGTATCCGGGGAACTTGTCCCGGGCGGTCGGCTCGGTGATGCAGCACCACAGCTGGTTCTTGTGAATGCACGGCAGCGAGTGCCACTCCCAGAACAGCTCCTCCGCGGCATCGTTGCTCATCAGGATGTCGAACCGGCTGTTGATCAGGGTGGCCGGGAGCGGGTCCAGCGACTGCACGATCTCGCGGATGGTGCCGGGCACCGTCCTGCGCTCGCCCTTCCGCTCGCCCTGGGCCCGCAGGGGCATCGCCTCGGCCAGCCGGTACAGATGCCAGCGCTCGGCCCGGTCCAGGCGCAGGGTCCGGGCCACCGCCTCCAGCACCTGGGTACTGACGTTGATCTGCCGGCCCTGCTCCAGCCAGGTGTACCAGGTGACGCCAACCCCGGCCAGCAGGGCGACTTCCTCGCGGCGCAGCCCGGGCGTGCGGCGCCGGGACCCTGGGGGCATGCCGACGTCACCGGGGCTGAGCTGAGCCCGGCGGGTCTTCAGGAACTGCCCGAGCTCAGCCCGGCGCTGCTCGGCCACCCGCCGCTCTGCCACCCGCCGTTCGCCCGCTCGCCGGGCCGCCGCGTCCTGTGGTTCGAACGTAACCAAGGCCTCTTCCCATCGCGCGGTTCTCTCCAGTGGCGAATCTAGCGGCCCCCTCTGACATTTCGGGGTGCGGCATTTCCGGGGGACCTCGGTGGGTTAGCCGGGTAGGCTCGTAACCTTGCTGGTGCGGCTCCCGCTATGCCCTCGCCAGGCAGGGCTCGGCAAAGGTAATACCGAACGGGTCCGCCGACAGCGTGGAACCAGCTGGGAAAGCTCGTATCCCGCTTAGCGGCTCTCGGCGTCGCGGACGCGTTGCACCATCATCTCGAGCAGGGCCCAGGTCGCCTCGGGGTGGCTCATGGCAAAAGGCCTGAAGACCCATGAGGTAAATAGCAGGCAGCGCAACTGCGTTTCAGCGGTGATCGTCGCCGAGCGGAAAGAATGGTCAATCAGGGCCATCTCGCCGAAGTACTCACCGGGGCCGAGAGTACGAGTCGGCTTGCCATGTACCGTCACCGCAGCCTGTCCCTCGACGATGACGCCGAACGTCGCGCCGGTCTGGTCCTCGTCGGTCAGCACGGCACCTTTGGGAAACGTCCGGTCATGCGCATTGCGCAGGAGGTTGGCCAATTCCTTCTTAGAAAGCATCGAGAACAGCGGGACCTGGGCAAGGACCGTTTCAGGCGTTGTCATGGGCTGATGTTACGCGTCCTTCTCCGCCGCAAGCAGGATTTTCCTGGCCAACTTGCGAAGGCTAGTCGTGGTGCGGTGCGGGGAGCAGACGGTCCCGTCCGCTCCCCGCGTTGCTGGCCGTCAGCGGCGTTTTCCTCAGTGCCGCATGTGCCCCTCGGTGTCGTCGTCCTCATCGGACCGGGCTCGCGCGTGACCTTCGACGTCATCGTCGTCATCGTCGGCGTTGCGCATCCGGTGGTGACCCTCGGTGTCGTCGGTCTCGTCGACGTCGTCGATCCTAGGGGTGCGGCGGTGGCCCTCAGTGTCGTCGAACTCGTCGGCGTCGGTAGTGAGGTGCTGCTCGGTCATGGGTTGCCCTCCCTGTTCGATTTTCTTCCTTATGTGCCCAACTATGGCGTGTCGGCCGGACTTCATCAGTCGCCCGGCTGACACGTGCCCTGTCAACTAGCCGACACCTCCAACCCGGCGAACCGGCCCAGCGCCGCGGCCTGCTTCACCACGACGGTCCGGTCGCGCAGCTCGAGCCAGCCGCGCCGCTCAAAGCCGCGCAGCGCGGCGTTAACGCTCTGCCGGGTACCGCCCACTTGATGCGCGAGTTCCTCCTGGTTCACCCGCGGCCGGATCGTGCCGTCGACGCCCCTGGGCTGGCTCAGCAGGACCTTCGCGACCCGGCGCGGGAGGTCGAGGAAGACCAGGTCACCGGCCTCGCCGGTCAGCCGCCGGAGGGTGGCCGCGATGGAACTGGTCAGGGCCTGCGCCACGGACGGCACGCGCGCGCAGAGTTTCTGGATGGTCTCCCGCGGGATGAGCAGCAGCTGGCACTCCTCGAGGGTCTCGGCGTCGGTGGACCGGGGACCGTTATCGGCGACGCTCAGCTCGCCGAACAAGCCGCCCGCCTGGATGACCGTCAGGGTCAGCTCACCGCCGTCGGCCGAACGGACCACGACCTTGACCCGGCCAGAGACGACGACGATGACCGTGTCGCCGGGATCGTCCCTGCTGAACACCACCTGGCCGCGGCGGAAGTTCCGCAGCCGGGACGCTGCGGCGACGGCCTCGAGCTCCCCCGCCGGAGCCGAGCGGAGCAGGGCGGTCTGGCGCAAGATGCCGGTTAGATCGGTGGTCATCGCTCGCTCTCCGGGGTCGCCGCGTTGCTGGCCACGGCGCGCAGGACGGTCTTTACCTCATACGGAGTGAGGTGGGGGTGCTTGCTCAGCAACCGGGCCACCAGTCCCGTCACGTGCGGGGCGGCGAAGGAGTTACCAGTCGAGACGATCGTGCCGCCAGACAGCCACGGCACCCTGATGTCGATGCCGGGCGCCCCGAAGTCGGTGGGCGGCGCCGGGTTGGCGTCCAGGCAGAACGGGTCCTGCCGGTCGTGAGCTGCGACGGAGATGACCGAGGAGAACTGGCTCGGAAAGGTCGGGCCGGGGACATTGTTGGTGGCACAGACCAGCACGACGCCCGCGAACGCGGCTTCGTCGGCAATCTCGTGGAAGAGGCCAAAGTAATCCTCGCGGCCGGTACTCAAGGACAGGTTGATCACCCGCGCGCCGTGGCTGATGGCCCAGCGCAGGCCCGCAGCGAAGACCACGCCCTTGCCGGTCAGCCGGCTGCCGAGGACACGCACCGACCACAGAGCTGCGTCAGGGGCGGCGTACCTGATGATCCCGGCGCACGCGGTGCCATGCCCGAACAGGTCCTCGTGTGGGCCGTCGGCGCTGGTCACCTCCTTGGCCTGCGAGTCCCACTGCAAGGAGACGGCCCGCTCGACGTGGCCGACGGCGGGGTGCGCCGCGTCGATCCCGCTGTCGACCACCGCCACGGTGATCCCGGCGCCGGAAACACCACCCCAGGCCCATTCCTTGTCGATGGGCAGGCCTATTCCAGGCACCGGGCGCAGCGTCCCGGGGGCGAAGGCGTCACTCCATGCGGGTCTTAGCGAGGTCGTGACGGCCGCCTCTCGACGAACTGCCCGACGTCCGTTAGCACGGCCAGCGCCAGCTGGCGCTCGGCGTCACCGCGTCGCGCCAGCGCCGCGAAGGTTGCGGCCAGCGCGGCCAGGTCAGGGTCGGCGGGCGGCAGCCCCGATGCGGCCTGCCGCAGGGCCAGGGCCAGGTCCTGCCCGGCCGCCGCTTCGGCCAGCGCGTCGAGCAGCACCCGCCCCATCAGGCTGAACGCCTCGACGCTGGCCAGGGCCAGCGCGGCCTGATCGGCGAAGAGCGACAGCAGCGCCATGTCCTGCTCGGCGCCGGGGCGCCGCGAGTCCCGGTCAAGCAGGCTGATGACCCCGAGCATCCGCTGTGGCGTCTCGACAGGCACGGCCAGGATGGCCTGGGGCACGTAGCCAGTCCGCTCGGCCGTGTCCCGGGCAAAGCGCGGGTCACTGGCCAGATCGCTGACCGCGATCGGCTGCCCGGACTGCACGACCCAGCCGGCGATGCCCTGGCTAGACGAGATGCGCATACCGGTGACGTCGTCCGCGCCTTCACCCGTGGCGACCGTGTAGATCAGCTCGGATTCGTCCTCGCTGAGCAGGGCCAGCGAGCACGCCGCCGCGCCGAACAGCTGCCGGGCAGTTTCAGCCAGGGCACGCAGCAGCTCATCGGTGCCGGCCGGCCGGACGGCCGGGCCCAGCGACGTGGCCAGGTCGCCAAGCTCGCGCAGCAGCTCCTCGGGACTCATCGCCTGCCTCCTCTCATGGTCGGATCATTGATCTCATCAGCCGGGCTGGCTGGCCGTGCCCACTGGTGGCCGCGGGCCATGGCCAGGAGTGCGGGCCAGCCGGACTCCGGCCACGGCCAGCAGCGAGGGACTGGGCCGGCTGGTCTGCAGGGCGGACAGGAAGTCTCCGCCGCCGATCCGCAGCAGGGTGCTGTCCTGGCTGGTCTGCACGGTGGCGGTACGGGGAATCCCGTGCAGCAGCCCGAGCTCGCCGACGTAGCCGGGCGCGGTCACCGGGGCCAGCTCGCGCGGTTGCGACCCGTCGTCCGCCACCGACACGGACAGCTCGCCGCGGGTCAGGACCCACAGCGCGTCGGCCTCGTCGCCCTCGCGGATCAGCACGCTTCCGGCGGGCATGACAACCTCCTCGGCGGCGGCCGCGAGCCGTTCGAGCGTGCTGCGGTCCGCTCCGGTCAGCAGGTCAAGCTTGGCCAGGAGGTCGACCATGGGGCGCAGCCGTTCGGCGGCCGCGGCCGAGGTCCGGTCGGCCCGGAGCAGGGCGGGCAGGCCGGCCAGGCCGATGACCGGGATGCCGAGGCCGATGAGCACCAGCGTGACGTCGAGGCTGGCGTGCGCGAGCAGGACGCCAGTGACCAGGCTGGCCAGCAGGATGCCGGCCAGGATCACAGTGTCGAAGACGCCGAGCACCCGGCCGAGCAGGTCCCCGGCCAGATCGCGCTGCAGCGTGGTGATCGCGAGCACGTCGACGATGACCATGCCGATGCCGGAGACCACCTGCAGGACCGCGGCCAGCCACGGCACGTGCAGCGGGATGACCGCCAGGAACGGCAGCGCCTGGAGGCAGATGCTGCCCATGATGACTGGAGCCAGCCGGGAGGCGCCGCTCAGCCGGTTCGCCAGGCCGGCCCCGAGCAAGCCGCCGAGCGCGGCCCCGGCCAGCAGGTAGCTGTAGCCGTTGGGACCGGTGCCCAGCCGGATTGACAGCGGGACGTAGAGCACAGTGGTCGCACCGTAGACCGCGGAGTCCAAGCCGCAGAACAAGATGACCGCCAGCGCAACCGGCTGCGCGGCCAGCGCGCGGAGCCCAGCCGTCAGCTGCTGCAAGGTGCCACCATCAGCCTCCCCGCCGCCCCGCGAACGGACCCGGAGCCGGGAAATCACGGCGGCCGCGATCAGGTAGCTGGCGGCGTTGATGACCACGCTGATGACGGGGCGGCCGGTCAGCAGCAGCAGGCCGCCGATGCCTGGTCCCACCACGACCACGAGGTTCTCCAGAGCGGAGAACAAGGAGTTCGCGGCGGCCAGGTCCTTCTCACCGACGACCTCGGGCGTCAGCGCACCTGCGGCGGGTTGGTAGGGCGCCCCGGCTGCGGACGACAAGGCCGAGATGGCCAGCACAAAGCCGACCGGAGCCGCGGTCGCGACCACGGCCGCCATCCCCGCCATCAGCACCGTACTGGCGAGCGCGGAAACGACCATGACAGTGACCCGCTGATAGCGGTCGGCCAGGACGCCGCCGTAGCTGGCCAGCAGCAGGCTGGGGCCCCAACGGCAGAGGCCCAGCACCGCCAGCCACTGGGTGGAGTGGGTGCGGTCGAAGACGTACACCGAGATCACGATGAGGTAAGACCAGCTGCCGATCTGATCCACCAGGAACGCGGTCATGAGCAGACGCAGGTCACGATGCCGGAGCGCGTCGCGGTACCGGCTTCGCGCCGTGCCGGGAGCGCTCATCTAGGCTCGTATCCCCTCGGCGGACGCCATGGCCGCGGCGCGGTCGAGCAGCGGCTGGCAGCGCAGGCGGCGGCCGATAGCCTCGGCTTCGTCAATGGCCAGCGCCGCCGCGGCGGCGTCGTCCAGCCCCGTGAGGTAGGCGGCCTGGTCGAGCAGGCCGTGAGCGAGGTGGTACGGGGTACTGAGCTCGCGCAGGCCGCTGATCGCGCTGGCGAACTGCGGCTCGGCCGCCGGGTCGCCTGTCGCAGCGGCCAGCCGGGCCAGGGCCAGATCTCGCTCGGCCCGCAGCATCGGGGGAAGAAGTCCCGGTGGGAAGGAGTCGGCCAGCGCGACCAGCTCCCGGACAGTGTGAGTCTCCTCCAGCTCGAAGGCGGCGCGCGCGGCTGTCGCCCAGGCCCAGGGCAAGCCAGCCCCGGTGCCGAGAACATCCGCGTGCGCGATCACTTCGCGGGCGTGACGCAAGGCGTTCTGTAGCTGACCGGAGGCGGCCGCGGCGAAGGCTCGCACGAGGCTGATGCTGGCCTGGTCCTGGGGTTCTTCGCTGCGGGCCAGATCCTGCATGTCGACCAGCATGGCCGCTACCGCGGGAGTATCACCGCGCAGCGCCGCCAGCTCGGCTCGCTGGAGGGTGACCTGGCCGTTTTCCGCCAGCCCATCCGAGGCGATCGCCTGAGCCGTCTCCGCGTCGGCGCCATCCCAGTCACCGAGAGCGACCAGCGCCCTGGCAGCGTTCCCGACGGCGTACCCCAGGAAATCCCGATTACCGACGCGCCGGAGATGGCCAGCGGCCGTGCGCGCGGCGGCGGCTTTGGCCGCCCAGTCGGAAAGGCCCTCTGACAGGTTGAGCAGCCCGGCTCCCATGGCGAAGGTGTCACCCGCCTCGGTGGCGAGCCTTATGCTCTCGCGCAGGTAGGCGATCGTTTCGGTCCGGCGATCAGTGAATTCCAGGTAGATAGCGCGGATTTCGAGCAGGGCGCACATCTGGCTGACGTCGACGCCCAGAGCCTGGCCGAGGGTGAGGGCCTCGGTGGTGAGCCTGTCGGCGTCGGGTGATCCGCCGAACACCTCGAGTGCCGCCATTTGCTCCAGGGCGCGCACCGTGTCAGGGCCGGGATCCGTCCGGAGGATATCCATCGCGGCCATGAGCTGGTCGCGCGCCTCGCTCA
>JBAPYC010001034.1:0-5871 GCA_049284535.1 Streptosporangiaceae bacterium | reverse complement strand
GAGCCGGCCCCGCGATCGCTGCAGGCACCGACCTCGTTCCGCGTCGCCGGACCGGTGCTCGCCCAGGTCATCCGGGCCACGGCTGCCCTGGAGGCGGCCACCCGCCGCACCATGGCCGGGGTCACCGACTCCCCCGCCTTCCTGGACGGGCAGTTCACCGGCACGGCGGGCTTTCACGGGATCGACCTGTCGGCGCACTGCGACCTGCTCACGGCGGCGCTGTGCCACGCGGCCGAGGTGTCGGCCGCGCGCGTGCACCGGCTGATGGACCCGGCGGTAACCGGGCTGCCCGCCCAGCTGGCCCGCGAGCCCGGGCCGCAGGCCGGCCTGACCCCGGTGCACAAGCGGGCCGCCGGGGAGGTGCACGCCATGCGGCCGTTGGCGGCCGCGACCCCAGTCGGCCTGATCGAGACCTCCGCCGGCCAGGAAGACGTGCAGGGGTTCGCCTGGGAGGCGACCGAGAAACTCCGGGCCGCGCTGCGTCACGCCCGCGCGGTTAACGCCTGCGAGCTGCTGGCCGGCTACCAGGCGGTGACGCTATCGCGGCGGCCGCCGCCGGAAGGATGCCAGCCCTTGCTCGAACGGCTGGCCGCGATCATCGGGACGATTGACGATGACCGGCCGTTCGGCGAGGACCTGGAGCACCTGATTGGTGGCCTCCAGCCCGTTGACACACCCCTTCGCCCCTGAGACGCTGCCGGAAATGTCTCGTCCCGCCATTGCGGCAGCGTCGCCGGAAGGGGATTCATGGCCACCGTCGAGAGCGTCCGCGGACCGGTCGAACTGTCCCAGCTGGGCCCCACCCTCATGCACGAGCACGTCTTCGTGCTCTCCACCGAGCACATGCAGAACTACGGCAGCGAGTGGTGGGATGAGGAAGCGCGGGTCGCTGACGCCATCGGCAGGCTGAACTCGCTGTACGCGCGCGGCATTCACACCATCGTCGACCCGACCGTATGGGGCCTGGGCCGCTACATCCCGCGCATCCAGCGGATCGCCGCGCAGACGCCGGTCAACATCATCGTCGCCACCGGCCTTTACGTGTACGAGGAACTGCCGCAGCAGTTCGCCTACCGCGGGCCCGGCCTGCTCATCGACATCCCTGACCCGATGGTCACCGACTTCAGCCGGGACGTCACCGAGGGCATCGCCGATACCGGCGTGAAGGCCGCCTTCCTCAAGTTCGCCCTGGAGACGCCGGAACCGAGCCCCGGCGTCGAGCGCATCGCCCGGGCCATCGCCCGCACCCACATCGAGACGGGCGCGCCCATCACCGTGCACACCTCCGGCCCGCACCAGACCGGGCGGATCGCGGTGCGGATCTTCGCCCAGGAGGGGGTGGACCTGGCCAAGGTCGTGATCGGGCACGCGGGCGACAGCAACGACCTGGACTACCTCACCGAGCTCGCCGACGCCGGGGTGCTGCTCGGCATGGACCGGTTCGGGCTGGACCTGTTCAACCCGACGGCGGAGCGGATCAAGACGATCACCGGCCTGGCGGCGCGCGGCTACGCCGCCAGCATGGTCCTCTCGCACGACGCGAACTGCTTTATCGATTACTTCGGCGCCGCGCACGACGCGGCTCGCGCCGCCGCGGCGCCGAACTGGCACTACGAGCACATCAGCAACGACGTGCTGCCGGCCCTGCTGGCGGCGGGCGTTACCCAGGAGCAGATCGACACCATGATGATCCATAACCCGGTCCGCTATTTCACCCCGGGCGGTGCGTCGTGAGCCAGGACCGCAGGCACCTGGGCGGCATCTTCGACACGGCCGGGGTCACCCGCGGCCCGGACGGCATCAAGCGCTACGACGACCTGCCGCAGAACCTGGTGCAGATGCTGCGGGCCTCGGTCGACCGGCACGGCGCCGCCGAGGCTGTGGTGGAGACCGGCGGCGGCCCGCGGCTGAGTTACGCAGAGCTGTGGGACCGCGCGGCCCGGGTCGCTGGCGGCCTGCGTGCCCAGGGCATCGAGCGCGGTGACCGGGTCGCGATCCGGCTGGGCAACGGCGCCGACTGGGTGCTGGCCTTCTTCGGCGCCGTGCTGGCCGGCGCCATCGTGGTACCGGTCAACACCCGCCTCACCGACGCCGAAGCGGACTACGTGGTGACCGACGCTGGGGCCCGGCACGTCTTCGTGCCGGGAAACGGTCTGCCGGACGGCGATCCGCTGGTCGTCGACGACCAGGACCCGGCGGACCCGGCCGCGATCTTCTATACCAGCGGCACCACGGGCTTCCCCAAAGGCGCCGTCACCACGCACGAGAACTTCCTGTCCAACGCCGAGACCTGCCGCCGCGCGCTCTATGTGGCGCCCGACGGCCTGCGCACCCTGATCTCGGTCCCGCTGTTTCACGTCACCGGCTGCAACAGCCAGCTCCTGCTGGCCATGTACGTCGGCGGGACCGCTGTGATCATGCCGGCCTTTGAGGTCGGCGCCTTCCTGCAGGCCATTTCCGGGGAGCGCATCGACGTCTTGACCACGGTGCCGGCCATCTACTGGCTGGCCATCAGCCAGCCCGCCTTCGCTGAGACCGATATCTCCCGGGTGCGCGCGGTCTCCTACGGCGGCGCCCCGATCGCGCCGGACCTGGTGGCCAGGCTGGCCAAGGCGTTCCCGCAGGCCCGGCTGGGCAACGGATTCGGCCTGACCGAGACCTCGAGCGTGTCCACGTTCCTGCCGCACGAGTTCGTGGATCATGCCGACTCGGTCGGCTTCCCGGCGCCGGTGTGCGACGTCCAGCTGGACGCGGTCCGCCCCGACGGCACCGGAGAGCTCCTGGTCCGCGGGCAGAACGTGGTGCCCGGCTACTGGAACAAACCGGAGGCCACCGCCGCGGCCTTTGCCGGCGGCTGGCTGCACACCGGCGACGTGGCCCGGATCGACGACGAGGGCCTGGTCTACCTGGTCGACCGGGTCAAGGACATGATCAACCGCGGCGGCGAGAACGTGTACTGCGTCGAGGTCGAGAACGCCCTGGCCGGCGCCCCGGGCGTGTACGAGGCGGCGGTGCTGGGGGTACCTGATGAGGTGATGGGGGAAAAGGTGGGCGCCGTGATCGTCCCGATGCCCGGCACTACCCTCGACGTCCCGGCCGTGCTCGGCTTCCTGGCTGGGCAGCTCGCCGACTTCAAGGTGCCGCAGTACGTGGCGGTCAGCGCGGCGCCGCTGCCGCGCAATCCAGGTGGCAAGCTGCTCAAGCGGCAGCTGCGCGAGGAGACCGACTGGGCGGCCGCCGCGGTACGCCGCTGACCCCGCATCGGGTGATCCTGCGCCGTGGGGTCCTGCCTCGTGGGGTCCTGCGCCGGGTGACCCCGCAGCGTGCCATCGGCGGCCCTTGCCGCGAACCGGCCGGCCGCCAATAATGCCTGGAATATGATATCTCGTGTCGGTCTACCGTTCTAGCGAGGGTTCCCGGTGACGACCCCAGGCACGATTGCGATCCCCCGGCTCAGGGCCTTCTGCCAGGACGCCTTCGAATGGGCCGGCCTGAGCCCGGCCGACGCCGCCACCGGCGCCGATGCGCTCGCCACCACCGACGCGTGGGGCACGTTCACGCACGGCAGCAAGGTGATGCGTGGCTACCTTCGGCGGCTGAAGGCCGGCGGCCTCAACCCGGCGGGCCGGCCCGGCGTCGTCAGCGAGGGGCCGGCCTGGGCGATCGTGGACGGCGATTCCTCGCTTGGCATGGTCACCTCCGTGTTCGCCATGAACACGGCCATCGCCAAGGCCCGGCAGACCGGGATCGGGTACGCCGGCGTCCGCAACAGCTGCCACTTCGGCGCGGCGGGCTACTACGCCTGGCTGGCGGCCCGCGACGGCCTGATCGGCCTGGCCATGGCCAACGACATCCCAGCGGTGGCAGCGCCCGGGTCACGTTCGGCCGTCACCGGCAGCAATCCGTTCGCCTACGCCGTTCCGGCCGCCAGGCACCAGCCGCTCATGCTGGACATGTCGGTGGCCACCGTGGCGGGGGGCAAGGTCAACGCCGCCCGCGAGCGCGGGGAGCCCATCCCGGCTACCTGGCTGATCGGCGAGGATGGCCTGCCCACCGACGATCCGGCCTCCTATCCGGAGCACGCCGTGCTGACCCCGGCGGCGGCACACAAGGGATACGGCCTGGCCCTGCTGGTTGAGACGCTGGCCGGATGCCTGACCGGCGCGGCCATCACCTGGCAGATCAAGGCCTGGATGGGCGGCGACCTGACCCAGCCCACCGGGCACGGCGCGGCCTTCCTCGCCCTGGACTGCGCGGCGATCGGACCGGATCTGCCCGGCCGGATCGACGAGCTCATCGACGAGGTGCACGCCGCGCCCACGGCGCCCGGCACCGAGGTTCTGGTCGTGCCGGGCGAGTTCGAATGGCGGCGGTTCGCGGCGGCTCAGGAGCATGGGATCGCGCTGCCCAGCGACGTCCTGGCGAGCCTGCGGGATTCGGCGGAAATCACCGGGCTTGACCTCCGCGATTACCTGCCCGCCGGGACCACGAGACCCTAGATATGGGTCACTCGCCGTCCTGGAAGTACGGGGCGACGAGCTCGTGGCCGTAGCGCGACCTGTTGAGCTCTCCGATCTGATCCCGGAGGCGGCGGACCAGAGTGGCGGCGCCCTCCGGATCGCCGTCCCTGATCAGCTCGTAACGGCCCACGGCGAGGTCAAGCATGAGGTCCCAGGTGTCGGGGAAGTTGTCGACGAACACACGGTCATAGCGCAGGCCGACCGGGCCGAGCAGGACCTCCACGAACCGCTCCAGCCGCGGGTAGCCGACCGGCCGGAACATGATCTCGTGGGTCAGTGCGGTCAGCCTGCGGAAGGCCGGGCCGTCGCTCTTGGCCCGGGCGCGCCTCATCTGGCGGATGATCCGGCCGAGCTCGGCCAGCGTCTGCTTGCCGATCCGCTCTACCACGAGCGGGAAGGCGGGCAGTTCCACCGCGTCGATGAGGAACCGCTGCTCTTCCATCTCCTGCCTGGACAGCCAGCGCACGGTGGCCCCGCGGTACGGGGCGATGTGGACCAGGGAGTCCGTCTCGAGCAGCGCGATGGCCTCGCGGATAGGGGTCTTGGACACCCGTAGCCGGGCGGCGAGGTCGCTCTCGACCAGCCGTGCCCCCGGCGGGATCTCCAGCTCCACGATCATGTCGCGGATGGCCTCGTAGGCGGCACGCTTGTAGGTGGTGACCAGGAGCTCATCGGGCTGTCCTGTCATGCGATCGCCGCCGTTCCCTGGGCTACCGGTGCCGCGAGGCGGCCGCGAGCGGGCTGGCACGCATCCTCGCTTCCTCACTGGCTCGAAAGCCTAGCGGAACCTTTCCCGCATTCCCTGGCAGAGATGGTTGCCGCGAGTTTCGTATTTAGAATATGCTATACGATTATTTCCCGGCAACGATGGCGAGGCCTCGTGCAGGATGTGACCATCCCGGCTCTGGGCATGGCGATGACACAAGCCTTCCTCACCCGCTGGTACAAGGCGCCCGGCGAGGCCGTCGCGGCCGGTGAGGCGATCGCCGAGATAGAGACCGACAAGTCGGCCGTCGACCTGGAGAGCCCGGCCGACGGAATCCTCGGGCCGCACCTGGTCGGCGAGGGCGCCGAGGTCCCGGTGGGCGCCGCGGTGACCCGGATCCTCGACGACGCCACACCGGCCCAGCCCGGCGCCGCCCAGCCCGGTACCGCGCCGGCTCAGCCTGATGCCGCGCCCATGCCGGCCGAGGCCGCGCCGGCCCAGACGCCTGCCGCACCCGCGCCCGGTGGTCCTCCGACCGAGGCCGCCGCACCGGTGCCGGCACCAACAGCTGCACCCGCCGCCGCACCGACATCAGCTGACGCGGGCCCCGCGCCGGACACGGACGGATTTAAACCGCAGGGACCA
>JBAPYC010001033.1:0-17120 GCA_049284535.1 Streptosporangiaceae bacterium | reverse complement strand
GCACCGGCCGCCGCGCCGCCTTGTGGTTCAACGCGTTCGGCATTACCGACCTGGTCGTAGCGCTGACCCTCGGCGCGGTGACCGCCTACCAGCTGATCCACATCACCCCGTCCGGCGCGCCGATCAGCGAGCTCCCGCTCGCGCTGGTGCCGACCGTGGGCGTGCCGCTGCTGCTCGCCCTGCACATCACCTCGGTGTCGGCGCTGGCCAGGGGCTCGCGCACACCGCAGCCGGCCGCCGTCCGGCTAACTGCCGCCGCGGAATAGGAAACAGGGGAGAAAACTATGAACCGCGCGACTTCGAAACCGCTGATTCTCGTCGCCCTGCTCACGGCGTCGCGTGATCAATCTACGAAGAGCGTGCCGTCGGCCAGACGATCGGCCGGCTGCTGAGCGAGCACCAGGCGTGAACCCGTCCGCCGATGGCGCGCTGGACAACCTCGACCAGTTCCACCTCGGCGGCACCCAGGCAGCCGGGGAGGAGGCATTGACAGGGCCGGGGCGAGTACGGTGCGGTCGAACGGGCCGGGGTGCGCCGCCGCGTGAGCGACCGCCTCGTTGGCTCGGTCGAGAACGAAGCTGGTTACCTGCTCGTGGCTGAGGTCCAGTGTTCCCGACGCGATGAGCCGGACCAGGCCGGCTACCCGGCTGGCCGGTGCGGCTGGATGAGCGGGAGCCCGAGGCCCTGGTCACCGCTCAGTTCGGGCCGCAGCTGGTCAGCGCCAGGGAGATCGCCTTCGCCGACGACGACGGCGTTGTGTTCGTCGCGGCAGAGCAGGCCGAGCAGGTACTGATCACCGCACCAGATCCGGCAGACCGAGTGGGACCAGGCCCGCCGGATCCGGGCGGGTCAGACACTGCGCCAGCAAACCGCTTTCGACGACTACCTGACCTGCCGCGCCGCTGACCGTCCTACACCTTCCGGCGGCATCTGCGCCGCACCGGCGGAGCCATCGAAGAGTAGGGCCTTCCAGACACCAGATTTGTTCGTTCGGTTCGCGGCACTCGGCGGTGAGTAGCCGGCTGCCTAGGCGCGCCGAACGGTTCTATGCGCGGCCCCTAACGAAAGGTGACCACACTCCGTGACCGCAGGCCGCACCGCCCGGTCGGGCACAGGCCGGCAGCAGCGAGTTCGACCACTACACCCGGGATGAATTCCTCGCCGAGTTCTATCCCGATCCCGCCGACAGGGGCGCCATCGCCGCCGGGATGGACCAGCTGCGCGCCGAGCAGCGCGCCTTCCGGCTCGCCGAGATGCGCCGCCGCCTCGGCATCACCCAGGCCCAGGTCGCCGCCCGGATGGGCATCACCCAGGGCCGCGTGTCCGCCATCGAGCACGCCAAGCCAGGCACCACCGAACTGCGCACCCTGGCCGCCTACGTCGAAGCCCTCGGCGGCCGCCTGGAGATCATCGCCGACTTCGGCGACCAGCGGCTCGCCTTCACCGAACCCGGCACCGAAGCAGCCTGACCTGATCAGCACCGTGACTGAGCAGGAACGCCACGGCAGCCCGGACCAGCCTGCGCAGCCCGGCTGCCATCATCCGGATGCCTGGAGCCACCGGTACGACCATCAGTCACGCCGCAAACGCAACGAACCTGCTAGGCGCGCAATATATCCCTGGCCCGATGGTCCGCCGTCACCCCGTCGACGAGGATCACCCACCCGGTCGTGTTGCGGATCCGCAATGGGAGAATCCACTGGTAGGCGCCGGAGTCGTACCAACCGCGAGCGCTCTTTCGGTCAGGGAACTCGATCACGATCACGTTGCCGTCGAAATCGCCCTCGCGCACCTCACCCGCGTCACCGTGGATGATGAACCGGCCGCGGAATGGCGCGAGCGTGCCATCAATCCGCTCTAGGTATTCGACGATCTCCGCGCCGGGCTGCGCCGACTTCACGTGGGCCACCGCGTATGCCTTCATGACGACCTCGTTTCGGACTCATTCGTTAACGACAGTCACCGTAGAACGACAGGCCGCCACCGTCGATTACCTGTGAGGTAAGCGGCTCGCTGCCGGTGCACGTGACGTCAAACTTCAACCGGTCTAGTCCCGCATCGGGGATACCTTCGTCGGCGCCGCACAGCCGGGCGTCTGCCTTGCTGGGGATGAACTTTTCGGCAACAGCGTGCGGAATAGCCGTTCGGGCCTGTCCGGCCAGACCGTCACCGGGAGACTGTCGGACGCCGGCGCGGACTATAACCGCCCGCCGTCGGCCTTTGGCTTGAACACGGCGCCCAGCGCGACGTCCTGGGTGATAGGTCAGCCTGGGTCCGAGTCGGCCAAAGATCTCTGCCGTGTCGTCGGGATCGGCATCGGTCAGGACTCGCGCGATGTCGGCGAACTTCTCGACGATGGACCTGATCTCCTGCTCGGTCAGGCGTGGGCGCGGTTCGGGCCTGCGCCGGATGAGTGCCATGGCCGCTTTCTCGGCTTCGGTCTCGGCGATCCACCCGGCGACGGAGGCCGGGTTCGCTCCTGCGTCCAGCGCGGCGCGGTACTGGGCCAGCTTCAGGTCGCACTCGGCGATAGCGTGACCCAGCCAGCATCGTGAGCCCGATGTCTTCGGCATCGGCGCCGTCGCGTGGCGAAGTAAGGTGGGTAGGTCCACCCGGACCGGGCCCGTCCGCAGTGCTGGCCCCGGCACCCGGCCGTTCGCGCCGTGCCGTCCGGCCCGATCCCCGCATCGGCACGGCACCGGGATCCTCGGCGGCCCGACGGCGGTGTCCTGGCCACGGGTCGAGGACGCGGCCATAGGCGGCCCGGGACGATCTGCTTCCCGCCACACCGCCGATAACCATGGCACAAGACACCCTCACTCACAGCCAGTCCATCCGGCAGGCCCCTTGCCCTCGGATGCATCGGGCAGATGATGCTGGGGGCGTGGGTTGATAGCGCCGGCGCCGGGTAGGCCGCGCGGGTGCGCGTGCTGACGGTTCCCGATTTGGATGAGCTACGCGAGCTGCGTGCCCGCGGCGAGTTCTTCTGGCTTGACCTGGCGCGACCGGACGGCAGTACGCTGGCGGACGTCGCCGCGGTTCTCGGGCTGCACGAACTTGCGCTGGAGGATACCCAGGAATTCGGCCAGCGGCCGAAGATCGACACCTATCCGCACGAGATGCTGCTCGTGTATTTCGGTGCTCGCATGAACGGTGAGGCCAGCCCGGAACCGGCAGAAGTTCACATTCACATCAGTGAAAGGTTTGTCCTCACCGTGAACCGGGAGGAATCCCAGGAGTTCGAGTCCGTCCGTGATTCGGTCAAGACCCGGCCACCGGAGACGGGGCAGGCGATGATCTACCGGGTGCTGGACGCGCTGACAGACTCGATCCTCGAGGCCATGGAGAGAGTCAGCGACCGAGTTGGCCACTATGAGCAGGAGGTCGTCCAGCGGCCGCGTGCCCGCGACCGGGATGAGATGGCAGTGCTGCGGCGCTCGCTGGGCTCATTCCGGCGCATGCTGATCACCCAGCGGCAGGTGTTCGACCGTGCCGCTGAGCGGCTGGTCGCGCTGTCCGGTGACAGAGACGAGGCCGCGGCGTATTACCGCGACGTCGGCGATCACCTGTGGCGCGCGATCGACGACGTCGACATGGCGCGCGAGAGCCTCCAGGGCATGGTCGATACCTACAGCAACGAAGTGCAGGAACGGCTGACGATCGTGGCCACGATCTTCCTCCCGCTTAGCCTCCTGACCGGATTTTTCGGGATGAACTTCAACTGGCTGAACAGCCACCTCGGCCCGGCGTGGGCTTTCTGGGGTCTGGGTGTCGGCGGCCTTGTCATTTCCGCCGTGGCCATCGCCTTCTGGCTGCGCCGCAGCGGGATGTACGGCGGCCGCTCCCGCCGCCCCGTCCGCTGACGCTGCACGTCGCCGGCCAATCACCGTGCCGCGAATCTTATCCGGTCGGCCGCGCCGATCACGGCCCGCTGGAGGTCACGGTGACCTCGAACGTGACCGCGGCTAAGGCTTTCGTCAAGATCACCCCGCCCTCGGCGGCCAGGCTGATCCCGAACGTGTGGGGTTTCAAAAATCGGCCGCTAGTCCTGACCTGGGCTTTATGCGGCTCGCTCGTATTCGCTGATGAGGCCTGTACTGGTCGAATACTCTGTTGCTACCGCTGGCCTGAACTTTCATGCGACTGCCGGTATTCGTTGATCAGTCCTGCGAGCCTGGGCCGGCGCTCGACCCGGGCGGCCGGGCCGGGGAAGGCGATGACGTCCGGGGCGTCGTCCGGCGCGCGCAGGCCCATGCCCTCGCCCTGGTGGCTGCGGCCGGCGTTGTAGTGGCCGATGTACTCGGACAAGATCACGCGCAGGTGCTGTTCGCCAGCGATGAGCATCCGGTCAGTACACTCGGCCCGTACCGTGCGCACGAAGCGCTCGGCGTAGGCGTTCATCCTGGGAGCCTGGGGCTTGATCGGCAGTGTTCTGATCCCTATTGACGCGAAGACGGCGTCGAACGCTGCGGTGAACTTCGCGTCCCGGTCGCGGACCAGTTAGGTGAACCGGCATCCGGCCTCCTCCAGCTCGCCGACCAGGTTGCGGGCGAGCTGGGTCACCCACTGGCCCGTCGGGTGCCGGGTGATCCCGAGCAGGCGCACCCGCCGTGTCTGGTGCTCGATGACGAACGCGACGTACAGGCGGCTGAGCGTGAGCGCGCAGTCGACGTGAAAGAAATCGGTGGCCAGGAGCGTAGCGGCATGGGCGCGCAGGAAGACGCGCCAGGACCCATCATGTCTCGATGGCGGCGGGATGCGATGGGCCCGCAAGATCTTCCGGATGGTGGAGGTGGCCACCCGGTGCCCGAGCCGACGTAGCTCGCCTTGGATCCTGACCACGCCCCCACCGGCTGTTCTCCCGTGCCAGGCGCACGATCAGCGCGACGAGCTCGTCAGGCACCGGCGGACGCCCCGGCGCCCTGGGCTGGCGCCACCTCGCCGCCACCAGCCGCCTGTGCCAGCGCAGCAGCGTGCCCGGAGTCACGATCCGCCGGCCCGCAACCCTTTGGGCATGCTCCTCGTCAGCGCGGCGAGACCGGCCCGATCAGTCCAGGACATCCGCGGCCTGGAGTTCGTCCGGCGCAGCACGGCCACTTCCTGCCGCAGCGCCAGTATCTCCACTTCCTTAGCCGACGAGGACCGGGCCAGCAGCGCGAACCAGGACAGCACGGTTACCAGCAGCCGGTAAGCCAGCGCGACAGACATGGGTGCCGATCATGCCGGCGCCAGAACCCCAGGTCAAGCCAAGCAGCCGAATATTCGACCACTACACGCCCGGGAGGGTCGCACATGCCCGGTATAGAGTCACGCGCCGCCAACGACGTTCTGTCCATAACGTTCAACCGCCCACGCCAGCTCAACGCGCTCACGCTGGCCGACCTCGGCGAGATCACCGCGCTGGTTTCGGATCCCGCTGATCACATCAGGGCCCTGGTCTTCACCGGTGCCGGAAGCCGCTCCTTCTCCGCGGGCATGCACGTGGACACGTTCGCCGACCTCGGGCCGGCCAGCGCCGGGCACGTCATCGGGCAGGTCCGCGACTGTCTCGCCGCCGTGCGTACGACACCCCTTCCCACGGTCGCGATGATCAACGGGTACTGCCTGGGCGCCGCGTTCGAGCTCGCGCTCGCCTGCGACCTGCGCGTGGCGACCGATGACGCCTGGTTCGGGCTGCCCGAGGTCAAGGTCGGGATTCCCTCGGTGGCCGATGCCGCGCTGCTACCGCAGCATGTGGGCCTGGCCAGGGCGAAAGAGATCACTCTCACTGGTGATCTTTACCCTGCCGCTGACCTGGATCGCTGGGGCCTGCTGAACCGGGTGGTCCGGCGGCCGGATCTAGAGGCCGAGACCCTGCGGCTGCTGTCCAGGGTCACCCGGCACACTCGCACCGTGCTCGCGAGCCAGAAGCGGCTCTTTGAGGTCTGGCAGAACACCCCGCTATCCGAGGGCATCCGCGTCAGCACCGAGGAGTTCGCTCACGTGTTCGAGGAAGCGGAGACGCTCGAGCAGGTGCACCGCTACCGGTCGGCGATGAGAGACCGCCGCGGGCCCGGAGACCGAGCGCTGGATTGATCGATAACCCAGACGGCGCTCTGGCCGCTAGCCGAGGGCGAGCCAGCCGATCGTCACGTCCACGTCGGGCGCGCGGGTCCGTCAGACGATACCGGTGTCTCGTCGCAGCCTTTGATCACCTTTCTGCCGGGCGCCCGGGCCGTAACGATCCCGGAACGGCCGCGCAGCAAACTGTCCCCAATAACAGTCCCGACTTGGGGGAGAGACCATGACAGCCAAGACCAGCGACGTTCCCGTCACCCAGCAGCGGCGGGCTGGCGCGAGGCGGGCGGTGGACGTGGCGTACGGCTACCTCGCCGCCTTCTTCGTACTCGGGGTCCTGATCCAGGTGTACCTGGCGGGAATTGGCATCTTCGGCATCAACTCCACAAAGGTTGCCGACGCCACGAGCCTGGACCCGCACCGGACATGGGGCGCGGTCCTGATGGTGCTCTCGCTCATCCTGCTCATCCTGGCCCTGGTCGCGTGGGCGTCCCGCACTACGGTGATCTGGACCTTTGTGCTGGCCCTGCTTGTCATCGTCGCTCAGACCGCGCTCGCGGCAGCGGGCGACAACAGCAAGTGGATCGGCGGGCTGCATGCCCTGGACGGGATGGTCATCCTGTTGCTGTCGCTATGGCTGGCGATCACCGCCAGGCGGCGCCGGGCGGCCAGCGGGAACGCCAGGTAGATGGTCGGCCGCCTGCGCCCACGACGTGTTAGCCCGAGCCGGGTAATCTGCGCAGTCCCGAGTGCAGTTACTCTCCTGTTTTTTCCGCGCCGAGTCGGCGTTATACGGGTGATCGAAGATCGGATCACTACCCTTCGGCCGTATAACGCTAGATACACGGGTGATCATCGCTCAATTTTCGGAAGAGATATGCGGAGATGATCACCCGTGTATCACTCGATAGGCGCGGAAGTTGCCAGTTGGTTGCCCCGAGGGTTGATGACTCTAGGTCACGGCCAGTCCCGGCGGGCAGGCGCGCGGCCCTCGGACCAAGCACGGGCCGCGCCGGACTCTCAACCACCCGCGGCCGGCCCAGCACGCATCCTTCCGCCGCCGGAGCCAGGATGCGCTGGCCCGGCAGGAGATTACCCATATAACGCGCGTCATGCCAACGGCGCCGCGTGCAATCTACCGGCGATTATCCGCCCGGGAGCGCCGCCTTTTGCGCGATAACACACTTCACACAATCTGGCTGTACCGGACATGTCCCGGGAATCTTTCGCCGGAACCGCAGAATCAGCCGAGAGACCGCCCGAATGACGCCCCCGGGCGCACGGGACCGGCATGCCTGACCGTAAGCCTTTCTCTCCGGTAGCGCCGTATTTCCGGAGGCTGACTTAGGCGGCCAACACGCCGTTATCCTGGTTGCATGAATTTCCCCGATCCGGGGAAATCGCACCGAATCCGCGTTCAAGTCCGCCTTCGGACACAAATAATCAGGTTCCGACCTGCGAGTATGCGTGGGATACGGATTTTCCAAGTATGTCCCACCAGGTCAGAGGCATGGGAGCTTGTGTCGGCTTCAGGCTGCAGTCCGGTTAACCGGATACGCAGAAAGCACCCAGATCCACTGAAAGCACATTTCACGAGCAGACACCGAAACTGCTGACGCTGATCGACTGAGGTTGTCCCCGTTCGCCGGGCACGTCGGGTGTCTTCCGCGGCCTTAGTGGGTGACGCCGGAAGTTCGTCGGGGGTCGTCAGGCTGCCTCCGGTAGGTCGGCCGGTTTGTGGGCAGCGTGCTCATGGGCGCTGATCCGGTCGAGGAGCCGGGTCAGGTCTGCGGCGGTGAATTTCCAGTTGAACGGCCGGGCGGTCTGGTTGTAGCGGTCCACGAACGCAAGCAGGGTACCGGTGAGTTCATCCAGGCTGGCAAAATCGTTGGGCGAGATGACTTTCTTCTGGGTGATGGAGAAAAAGATTTCGGCTTGATTCAGCCAGGAGGCGTGGACCGGGGTGTGGATCATGATGGCGTTCGGCCAGGCGTCATGCAGCCGCCTGACGGCGGCCTGGCCGCGGTGGTCTGAGCCGTTGTCCACGATGACAAACACCCGGGGCGCGTCCTTGTACTCCGGCAAGCTCATGACCTGGCCCATCAGGTCCATGAAGGGGGAAATGCCGGTGGTGGCCGGGGTGGCGGCGAACACTGTCCCGGTGTGCACGCCGGGCGCGGCCAGCAGGGCGAGGGCCCCGTGCCGGACGTATTCGTGCTCGACCCGCACGGGCTTGCCGCGCGCGGCCGGGGCGGTGGGGCGGCAGCGGCCGCGGGCCTGGATGGACGGCTTGGCGTCCACGGACAGGATGCGGTCGCCGGGCCGCAGCCGCTTGCCCTGGTAAAACCCCTGGTAGAGATCCAGGATCACGGTCGCCTTCGCGGCGAAGTCCGGGTCGCGCGGGGAGATCCACGACTGGTACTGCCAGGGCTTGACCGGGTGCTCAGCCAGGATCCGCAGCACCGAGGACACCGAGATCTGACTGGCCGCCCCGGCCTTGATGATCTCGGCCAGCAGTTCCGGCCCGGTCCAGCGCGACAGCGGCACCCCGGTCGCGGCGGGCAGCTGGCAGGCCAGCGCGACGACCGCAGCCCGGGTCAGCTCGCTGATCCGCCGCGGCCGCCCGCAGCGGGGCAGGTCGGCCAGCCCATCCAGGCCGCGCCCGGCGAACCGGCCCCGCCACTTGCGCACAGTGTCCACGCTGATCCGCAGATCTCCGGCGATCCGCGCATTGTCGCGGCCGCGCGCGGCAGCCAGCACGATCTGCGCGCGCAGCCGGTCCCGGTAAGCGGTCTTCGCCCCCCGGACGCGTTTCTTCAAAGTGGTACGCTCGCCGGCGCTCAGCATGACCGGCACAGCGCGAAACAGCGACATGGCAGCTCCGGGTCAGATCACAGCGATGCAATCCGCTCCCGGGCACGGGATCCTAACCGGCCCGGGCACCACCTCGCGGCATGATGGGCCCATGCCCGCCATCCCGGAATCGACCCGCAGCTCGATCATCTTGCGGCTGCTGGATCACGCCGAGCACAACTGGCCGCAGCTGGCCAACGTCCGGGCCAGATACCACGGCAGCTTCGCCTACATCACCGGCGTGCTCCGCGACGGCAGCCAGATCCCGCTGTTCCGGCTGCGCTACGGCGGCTCCGCCCACTCCTTCGGCTTCGCCATCTACTCACCCGCCCACGACCGCTACCAAGACGCCGTCCTGCGCACCGGACTCCCGATCGGCACCCCGCAAGAAGCCCTCGACACCGCCTGCACCGTCCACCTCACAGCGCCCGGACACCAACCCGAACCCTGACCCCGACGAACTTACGGGGTCACCCACTTAGCAACCCGGCTTCCGGGCTGGCGGGGAAGTCGGCGGCGCATTTCCGGAACTCTGGCGATGCGGTACAGGGATAAGGACGGCTTCCCTGATGACCCAAGGCCAGCTAGGTCAGGTGCCCAGTTGCGGAAGCTCAGCTGATTTGTGTCTGGCCTGGCTGGTGCGGCAGCCGGGCGAGTACCCGCCATCCGCCGCCATCCGCCGGGCCGGCGCTGACCTCGCCACCACAGGCCGCTACCCGCTCCCGCATCCCTGTCAGCCCGCGACCGCTACCGGCCTGTTCAAGCCCGGACGGCGGGCCGGTAGCGGGCCCGTTGAGCACGCCGATCTCGACGTGCCCGCTCGTCCCCTCGATCACGATGTCGACCGGCGCACCTGGCGCGTGCTTGAACGCGTTGGTCAGGCTCTCCTGGACCACCCGGTAGGCCGCGTCGGATGCCCGGGCCGGCAGGGCGCCCGCGGAGCCGGTGAACCGGCAGCTGACGGCCAGCCCGGTAGCGCCCGCTCGCGCGACGAGCTCGCCGATCAGCCCGATGCTGTCGGCGCCACCCGGCCGCGAGTCATGGTCCAGCAGATCCACCAGGCGTCCTATCTCCGCCTCGGCCTGCCGTGCGGCCTCGCCGATAGAGTCGAACGCCTCGGCCGCCAGGGCCGGGTCCGTCGCGGTGAGCCGGTCGCCGGCGCTCGCCTGGATCACCATCACGCTGACGCAGTGCGCCACGATGTCGTGCAGTTCACGCGCGATCCGGCCCCGCTCATAACGGACCGCTTCGGCCGCGAACAGCTCACGCTCAGCCTCCAGCTCTCGGCCGCGGACGGCAAGCTGCTCGGTGATCTGACGTCGCGAGCGGACAACCAGCCCGACCGCCCACGAGCCGATCGTGACGACCACGATGATCGGGTTGAACTGATCCGGGCCGAGTGCTAGCTGCAGGCCGGCGCCCAGGAACAGCAAGATGAGCACCGACCGTCCCAGGTCAGCGCCGGCGCCCAGGGAGTAGGCAAGCATGAAGACCGGCACGAGGATCAAGCTGCCCGGCATGGCCGCGGAGGATCCCAGTGCGGCTACGGCCAGGCAGCAGGCCGCCGCGACGGCCGCCAGCTGGGGGTGGGCGCGCCGCACGATGACGCAGCTGAACGCGCCGACCGCGCAGCCCGCTTCAAGCAGGTTGTTCGCACCGTGCAGCAAGCCCTGAAGGGCCAGGAAGACCAGCAGGAACGCGGTGAGCCCAAGGGCCACGAGCGCGTCGCCGCGCCAGCCGCCAGTGATCGCCTGGACGCGGTCACGAGCACGCATGGCCCGCGGTCAACGGCAGCTGGACGAGCGCGGCGCAGCGGCCGGAACCGGTCTGGATCCGCAGCGTTCCGCCCAGCAGCGCAACTCGCTCCCGCGCCACGGCGAACGCTGTCACCGGGTCGGCTTGCTGGCTCGCAGGGCCAGCCACGTCCAGCTCCAGCGCACCGGGGCCGAACCGCACGCGCACGTCGATGCGCGCCCCGGGCGCGTCCTGCAGGACGGCGAGCAGGTGCTCGGCAATCCGGTAGGCCGAGAGCTCAACGCCAGCCGGCAAAGCGCGCGGACTGCCCTCGACGCTCAGCCGTGCGTCGGCGCTGGTGGCATTCTCCAGCAGGCTGCCAAGCTGGGCCAACGCCGGCTGCGGCCCGGTCAGCCTTTCCTCCCGCAGAGTGCCCACCACCTCCCGCATCTGCGCCAGGGTGGCCCGTCCGTTGTCCTCCACGGCCATGAAGGCGCGCCGGGCTCCAGCCGGATCCGCGGTGATCAGCTCGCGCCCGGCCGCGGCTGCGACCGCCATCGCGGTGATCCGCTGGTGCAGGAACACATCTAGATCCGCTGCCACCCGAGCCCGGTCCGCTGCCACCGCCAGCCGTGCTGTCTGTTCACGCTGCTCGCGGAGCTCGGAATTCCGCTCGCGCAAGGCAGCTGCGGCCAGGCTGCGGGACCGCGCCAGCCGTCCGGCCAGATAAGATCCCGCCACGGCGGGAAGCCCCGCCACAAGGAAACCAGCCCCGAGCACGGGGTCACAGAACGCCTGCGTGGTGACCGCGGCGACGCAGAACGCCTCGGCAACAGCCAGCCTGTACCCGTCCAGCCGGGTCGCCGCGAAGAACGCGATCACGAACACCGCCGGAAGGCCCGGGCCACAGCGCACCATCGGGCCAATGAAAAGCGCGTTCGCCGCGGCACCTACGGCCACGGCAGCCGCGGCCGCCGCCGGGGCACGGCGCTCCCAGACCACGGGAAGGGTCATGGCCAGCACCGCCACAGTAGCAACGGCACCACCTTGCCGGTGCCCGGTCCTGATCACGCCGCTGACGAGGGCGATGGCATACAGGCTCAGGACGGCCGCGAGCGCGAGGTCGCCCCAGCCGATCTCGCGCACCCCCCGCACTGGCCGCCAGAGCCATCTCACCAGGCTGATCGCGGTCACGGGTGCTCCCCTCCGCCGACGACTCATTGTCGCCCCGGCGGATCTCCCAGCGCCAGCCCTGGTATTCGCGGCCATACCGGCACGCTAGATCAGACCCGGGATCCAGGCGTCCGTCCCCAGGACGACGTGCAGGCGCCGGTGTCCCCCCGCAGATGGACGCTGCCGGCAGATCACCCGGCTACGATGGCCGAGGGCCTACAAGGGGCGAGGCGAGCCATGCCGTGACCAGCGCGTTCAGCTCAGCAAGCGAGGCTGGGGCCGCTATTTCCAGCTCAGCCGGCGATGGCGGCGCCCGTGCGATTTCTGTCGTCATCGCCGATGACCAGCGGCTGGTCCGCGCGGGCTTCCGCGTCATCCTGGCTGGCGAGCCGGATATCCGGGTGGTCGGCGAGGCCGCGGACGGCCTGGAAGCTATCGAGCTGGCGCGCGCGCTGGCACCCGCCGTCATCTTGATGGACGTCCGGATGCCGAACATGGACGGCCTGGCTGCGGCCCGGCACATTCTCGGCAGCTGCGACAGCCGGGTGCTGATCCTGACGACCTTCGACGCTGATGAGTACGTCTACGAGGCGCTCAGGATGGGGGCGAGTGGGTTTCTGCTCAAAGATGCGCCGCCAGAGCAGCTGATAGCTGCTGTGCGATGCGTCGCAGCCGGGGATGCGCTGATCGACCCGTCGATAACCAGGCGCCTGATCGGCCGTTTCGCTCAAGCCGTGCGGCCGCCCGCGCTTCGGCCAGCGCAGCTGAAGGACCTCACGGAGCGGGAGCTGGATGTGCTGCGGCTCGTCGCCCGCGGGCTGACCAACGCTGAGATAGCCGCCGAGCTGGTGGTCGAGGAGAGCACCGTCAAGACCCATGTCAGCAGGATCTTCATGAAGCTCGCGCTCCGCGACCGGGTCCAGGCCGTCGTTATCGCCTACGAGTCCGGATTCGTACAGCCTGACGACCCGGCTGACCGCTCCTAGCCAGCTACCCCTGGGAGGACGGGCGGTCCGCAAGATCCCCCGTCAGACGGATCACAGGCAAGCTGCCTCTTGCCTAGCGTTCGCGATATCACATCACCGACTGGGCCCTACCGGCCCTGGGCAAACGGAGGTCGCAGTGAACGGTCCGCAGCGAAAGGTGGCTGGCTGGGCGGGGATCCTGTTCGTGGTGCTGTTCGTCGCCGGGATCGTCTTGACCAGTGTCGGCAACTCGCCCAGCCTGAACGCCAGCGCCGCCACGATCACGCAGTACTACCAGAGCCACCATGCGGGGATCCTGGCCGGCGAGCTGCTCATCAACCTGGCTTCCGTCGTGCTGCTGTGGTTCGTCGGCGGCCTGTACGCCATCATCCGCCAGCGCGATGAGCACGGTTTCCTGGCCCCGGTTGTCCTCGGCTCGGGGGTCGCCGCCATGGCGCTCGGCATCGTGAGCGATATCGCCGGGACCGTCGCCGGCTTGCTGGCCGCCCAGCACCAGCTCACAGATCCCTCGCTGACGCGGGCCCTGCTCGAGCTCAGCGACGGCGTCCACCTGGCGTTCTTCCCGCTGGTAGCGCTGACGGCGACCCTGGCCGCGGCCATCTTCCAGGGCGCGATAGGCGCCCGGTGGCTAGGCTGGCTGAGCGGGTTGAGCAGCGCCGCGTGCCTGGTCAGCGTCCTGCTCGGCAACCTCGGCACCAACCGCCCGGTGCCACCCGTCGGCCTGCTTGGCTTCTTTATCACCGTGATCGCCCTGAGCGTGAGCATGCTCCGCCATCGCTCGGCTGCATCCGCGGCCACGCAAGAAAGCCGGCCGGCAACCGCTGCGCACTAGTAGCCGAACCCGGACCCGGGCCTCTGGCGTGCCTGGCAAGGCATCCCCGGTCCCCTTGCTGTCAGCGTCGGCACCTTCATCCGCCGCGCCGTCATGGCGATTGCCGGTGCGGGCCTCACAGCCGAACGAGGCAGCGCCACCGAGCATCACGTGGCTCGCTGGTGGCGGTGGAGCAGTGGCCGGCCTCGTGCGACAGCGTCAATGTCAGGTGTGGCAGACGGACTAGCCGCGACGCGGCGTACAGAGGAGTGAGAGGACTTGAACGCGATGCGCGATGACCCCACCGCCCTGGTGATACGCGCGAGAAACGGCGAGAAGCAGGCGTGGGACGAACTCGTCGATCGATACGCCCCGCTGATGTGGTCCATCTGCCGCAGATACCGGCTGGGCCGGGCTGATGCCGAGGACGTCGGCCAGAGCGTCTGGATGCGGTTGGTGGGCCAGCTTGCGTCACTTCGCGATCCGGCCGCGCTTCCCGGCTGGCTCGCCACCGTCACCCAGCGGGAATGCGGCCAGGTCCTGCGCGCAGCACGGAACCAGAAGGCTCTCCGGCATTCGCCGGAAATTCCGGACGCAATGACGGGGGCGGCGGAATCTGAGCTGCTCAGGGCCGAGCGCTACGGGGCGCTGCGCGAGGCGTTCACGCGCCTGCCCCCTGGCTCCCAGCAGCTCATCGCCCTGCTCATCCAGGATCCCCCGATGCCATACGCCGAGATCAGCGCCAAGCTGGGCATCCCGGCCGGGAGCATCGGGCCCAGTCGCGGCCGCTGCCTGGACAAGCTGCGCCGTGATCCGGCAATCGCCGCCCTGATCAACGCCGAGACTTCGAATCCGGGAATTGACACTGAGGTGCAGCCGACGGGGCGGAGCTGACCCTCACGTCTGCCTGGCCAGGAGCGGCGAGCTGTAAACCGCCCGGCTTACCGCTGTCGTCAACGGGCGAATCCTGGACCGGCGCCGGCGGGGTTGGTCCACATTGGGCCGCCGATGAACCGCGCCGCGGCCCGATCGGCCGCTGTCATTGGGTATCGTCCGCGCCCAGCGCAAACTCAGCGGCCAGGATGCATTGGCTATTTAGTGCTTTCGCCCCTCGGACACATATGACAAGCTTCTGACCTGCGGATATATCATTCGCTAGCGTCACCTGCAGCACATCCATGCAGGTCAGGCCCATGGGGGTTCAAGTCGGGTCCAGATTGCGGAACGGCAACAGTAGTCATCGTCAACCAGTCCTATGAATCACGCATGCAAGCGCTGGCCAGCCAGCGAACTCGAGGAGATCATCGCCGGCTCACAGCAAGCGCTCATCGGGCATCCGTGGCGCAGGGGGTCAGCGCCGGCCCGGACGACGGCATCGTCTTCAACGCCGCGCCGTTCGAGCGCAACGGCGTCCCGGGCATGGCCGCCGGCCGTCCCGCAGCGCCCCCGGCCGCCGTGGAGGCACAGCATCTGCCCGGCGGCGGCTTCGGCTTGGACAATGGCCTGCTCCGGGTGGTCATCGACGAGCGCGGCCTGGTCACCTCGGTCACCGACCTGGCCGCTGCGCGTGAAGCACTCGCCCCTGGCGCCAGCGCCAACCTCCTCCAGTTGCACCCCGATCTGCCGAACGAGTGGGATGCCTGGGACGTCGACCGGTTCTACCGCAACACGGTCACCGACCTGGCCGACGTCGCAGAGCTCGAGCTCGTCAAGGCCGAGGACCCCGACGCGGCCGCCACGGTACGCGTTACCCGTGCCTTCGGCGGCTCTCTCGTCACCCAGCTGATCACGCTGCGGGCCGGCGCCAAGCGCCTCGACTTTGAGACCGAGGTCGACTGGCGTGAGCGCGAGAAGTTCCTCAAGGTCTCCTTCCCGGTCGACGTGCGCTCCGATCGCAGCGCCGCGGAGACCCAGTTCGGCCACGTCTTCCGCCCGACCCACTGAAATACCAGCTGGGAGGCGGCCAAGTTCGAGATCTGCGCCCATCGCTTCCTGTACATCGGCGAAGTCGGCTGGGGCGTGGCGCTGGTCAACGACTCGACCTACGGTCATGACGTAACCAGCGAGGTGCGGGTCGACGGAGGCACCACTACTACGGTCCGGCTGTCACTGCTCCGCGCGCCGCACTACCCCGATCCGGACGCCGACCAGGGCACGCACACGTTCCGTTACGCGTTCGTACCTGGAGCCAGAATCGCCGACGCGATCCGTGAGGGCTATCTCATCAACCTGCCGGAGCGCCGCACCCGCGGCGCGGCGGCCGCGTCGGTCCCGGCCCTCGTGACCGTAGACAACCAGGCTGTCGTGACCGAAGCCGTCAAGCTGGCCGACGACCAGTCGGGCGATGTGGTCGTCCGGCTGTACGAATCCCAGGGCGGGCGGGCCAATACCCGGCTGACCGCGGACTTCACTGTGGGCATGGCCACCGCTACCGACCTCCTGGATCGCCCGCTGCCCGGTACCGGTCCGCTGCCCGTCACCGACGGCAGCACGGTCGAGTTGTCGTTCCGCCCGTTCGAGATCCGCACTCTCCGCCTGACGCGAGCCGAGGGAACCATTGCGTCCGGTGACGGCGGGTGACTGGCGGCCTGATATCCCCGGCCCGGGAAAATATCACTGGCTTCCGCGTTCAAGTCCCCCTCGGACACAATGTGATGTCTCAAGACATCAAGGACACCGCGAACCCGCATTAGGGGAGCCTGAAAGGTGCTCGCCAGGAGCGCAGAGGCGAAGCGGGCGCGTTGGCCTATTCGGGAAGGGTGCGGGGTCGCCATCATCGATGGCGTCTGCTGACCTGACCAGCTGTTGGATCTACGGGACTTAAGCTCCGCCATAGGTCATGCTAAGTGCGCCTGTACCCAGCGCGACAAAAGCAGATACTTCTGAACCCGCCCGGCCCGCACTGGAACAGGCCAGACTCAGAAATGAATGGTTAACACGCAGCTGAATACGCGGGCATATTGGCCCGGCGCATCCTACTTTCATTACATGAATTCCCCGATCCGGGGAGATCTCACCGCTTTCACGTTCAAGTAAACCCGCCTGACACTTCAGCCCTTTGCCACCACGGCCGCAAAGCCCTCAGCGGCTTGCCGCTGGTCCCCCCGGCATCACGTGGGCATTGACCCCGAGAGTGATGGTCGGGCTGGCGCGCCTAACCCTGCTGCTGCCGGAGGACCGCTTCGGCCTCGATCTCGATCCCGATCCTCTCGCTCACCATTACCCCGCCCGAGCCAGGTACCGGGGCGTTGAAGGTGATCCCGAACTCGGTCCGGTCGATCTCTCCCAGGGCCGAAAATCCGGCCCGGGTACCGCCGTAGGGATCCGGTCCGAACCCGTTGACCTCCACGGTCAGGGTGATCGGCCGGGTCACCCCGCGGATCGTCAGCTCCCCGTCAACCAGGAATGAGTCCTGGCCCCGGGTCGGCCGGATGCCCGTCGAGCGGTACGTCATCGTCGGGTGTGTGGCGGCGTCGAAGAAGTTCTCCGACCGCAGGTCGTTGTCG
>JBAPYC010001032.1:0-1521 GCA_049284535.1 Streptosporangiaceae bacterium | reverse complement strand
GTACCAGCGTCACCCCGGTGCGCAGGTCGGCGATCACGTGCCCGGCTGAGACCCGGTCGCCGACCGCGACCCGCAACGCGCCAACCGTCCCGGCCGCCGGGGCCGGGATGTCCATCGTGGCCTTGTCCGATTCCAGCGTGATCAGCGGATCCTCGGCGGCCACGGTGTCACCCGGGGTCACGTGCACCTCGATGACCGGCACGTCCGCGAAATCCCCGAGGTTGGGCACGGCCACCTCGATGGTCTCGTAAACCCCGGCCGCCGAACCGTAGCCGGCTGGCTCAGCCGGCTCCTCGGTGGCGTCCTCGGCGATGCTCACACCAGCCGGCACCGAGGCCGGAACCGAGGCCGCAAGCGGAGCCGTGTCCGCCCCGGTCTGGAGCTGGCCGATCACGTCTCCTGCCGACACCCGGTCGCCGACCGCGACCCGGAGCTCGCTGACCGTCCCGGCCGCCGGGGCCGGGATGTCCATCGTGGCCTTGTCCGATTCCAGCGTGATCAGCGGGTCCTCGGCGGCCACGGTGCCGCCCGGGGTCACGTGCACCTCGATGACCGGCACGTCGCCGAAGTCGCCGAGGTCGGGGATGCGGATTTCCACGTCGGGCTCCCAGAGTGATTACAGCAGCAAGCCGCGGATGTCGGCGAGCAGCTGGCACAGATACCGGGCGAACCGCGCCGCCAGCGCGCCGTCGATGACCCGGTGGTCATAAGACAGCGAGACCGGCAGCATCAGCCGCGGCACGAACTCCTCCCCGTTCCAGACCGGGGCCATCTTGGACCGGACCACACCGAGGATGGCCACCTCCGGGGCGTTGACGATCGGGGTGAACGCGGTGCCGCCGATGCCGCCCAGGCTGGAGATGGTGAAGCAGGCACCCTGCAGGTCGGCCGGGCCGAGCTTGCCCTCCCGGGCCCGGGCCGAGACCGCGCCGAGCTCCCGGCTGAGCTCCACGATGCCCTTGCGGTCGACGTCGCGAATCACCGGTACCACCAGGCCCTCCGGGGTGTCCACGGCCACGCCCAGGTGGTAGTAGCTCTTGTAGACCAGTGCGTCTTTCTCCGGGGTCAGTGAGCTGTTGAACTTGGGGAATTCCCGCAGCGCCGAGACGCTGGCCTTCATCAGGAAGGCCAGCAGGGTCACCCGGTAGCCCTCGGCCTTGGCCGCGGTGTCGAGCTCACGGCGGTAGGCGTCCAGGTCGGTGATGTCGGCCTCGTCGTTGTGGGTGACGTGCGGTACGTTCAGCCACGACCGGTGCAGCGCGGGCCCGGACAGCCGCTGGATCCGGGACAGCGGCCGGACCTCGACCGGGCCGAACTTCGAGAAGTCCTGGGCCGGCACCTCCGGGATCCCAGCCCCAGCAGCAGCCCCAGCCCCAGCCGCAGCCGGCGCGGCGGCTCCAGCCGCAGGCCCGCGCACCGCCCCCACCACGTCGTCCTTGGTGATCCGCCCCTTGGGCCCGCTCCCGGCCAGCGCGGTCAGGTCGACCCCCAGCTCGCGAGCCAGCCGCCGCACCCCAGGCC
>JBAPYC010001031.1:0-5602 GCA_049284535.1 Streptosporangiaceae bacterium | reverse complement strand
CGCGATTCCCGCGTCCCCGACCCGCAGCAAGATCTGGCTCAATCTTTTCAACGAATTGGGTCTATAGCCGGCTCAGTCAAGGATGGATCGCTGGCAGCTGAACCAGTAACGTGGGCCATGGCAGGGACGCCCTTTCAGCCGAAAGGACGCGGACCCTCGCGATTGCCTTGCGGGGTCACTAAGCGCTGGTGGCTTCCCGGAGTGGGGGGAGTCATGTCGGGACAAGCGCTGGCGGGCCGTGAGCACGAACTTACCCTCCTCGATGAGCGGCTGATGGTGGCTGGCGACCGCGGCGGGGCGCTCGTGGTCTCTGGTGATGCGGGTATGGGCAAGTCGGCGCTGCTGCAAGCGGCGCGCCGCAGCGCTGTTGATCATGGTCTGGCCACGCTGATGACCGCGGGTTTTCAGTCGGAAGCGCACATCGCTTTTGCCGGTCTGCACCGGCTGCTGCGACCCGTTCTCGGCTCTCTTGACCGGCTCCCGGCGCCTCAGCGGGCGGCGATACAGGCCGCCTTCGGTCTCTGCGAGGCGGCAGCGCCAGACTTCTTCCTGATCGCATTGGCCTCGCTTGAGCTGCTGTCAGAGATGGCGGCGGCGGCGCCGCTCCTGCTAGTGATCGACGACGCCCAGTTGCTGGATGTCGCCACCGGCAACGTCCTGACGTTCGTGGCACGCCGGCTAGAGCTCGAGCCGATCGTCATGCTATTCGCGGTCCGTGACGGGTCTGCGCCGTGGATCAACCGGGCCGGGTTGCCGGAGCTCCGGCTCGAACCACTGGACGACGCCTCGTCGGCAGCGGTGCTTGACGCCAACGCTCCAGGTCTTCCGTCCGGCCTCCGCCGCCGGATCCTGGCCGAGGCGCTCGGCAATCCCCTGGCGCTAGCCGAGCTTCCCCGGGCGGTCGCGTCGGGCTTTGATCCGACTGCTGCTACACCACTCCCGCTCACCGAACGGCTGGAGCGCGCATTCGCCGCACGATTGTCCGGCCTGTCCGCGTCCGTTCGCGCCCTCCTCCTGGTCGCCGCCCTCGATGACGGCGGAGACCAAGAGCGGATCCTAAGTGGGGCTTCCATGCTCGAAGAACAAAAAGGCGGAACGGTCGGGGTCGCAGAGCTTGCCGGAGCTCAAGCGGCGAGGGCCGTCACGGTCGATGGCGACGGGCTGCGGTTCTATCACCCGCTTGTGCGATCCGCTGTCTATCAGCGTTCCCTGGCTCCTGAACGGCGAGCCGCTCATAGGGCACTGGCACGGGTCTACAGTGGCGATCCCGATCGCAGCGTCTGGCACCTGGCGGCCTCATTGGACGGTCCGGACGATCGGATCGCGGCGGAGCTCGAGGCCATGGCTGACCGAGCGGCACGGCGCGGCGCGGCAGCCGTAGCCGTAGTGGCACTGGAACGTGCCGCCCGGCTCACGACCCAGGATCTTCCGCGTGCCCGACTACTCCTTCGAGCCGCCTGGCTCGTCTATGAGCTCGGCGATCTGGATGCCAGCGGTGACTTGGTGCGTGACGCTCAGCGCCTCACGCTCGGGCAACGCGAACAAACGCTGCTGCGCTACATGCTCGAGCTCCGGCAGGAAAACGTCTGGCCGGGAACGGCGAACATTAGCACTCTGGTGGAAATCGCTGGGCAGCTGCAAGCGATCGGTGAGATCAACCGTGCGCTGGATGCCCTCGAGGTCGCTGCCAAGCGCTGCTGGCGGTGGAATCCTGATCAGGAGACACGGGATCTGGTCGTGGCGGCCGCGGAGCGCCTGTCCGTACCGGACAGCAACTCGAGCCTGCTCGCAGTCCTCGCCCAGGCTGACCCGGTGAAAAACGGGCGCAGTGTGATCGACCAGATTTCACGCCTGAAGCCCGACGTCTCAGACCCCGCCGGGATGTATCTGATCGGCTTGGCGGCCAACGCGGTGTGGGCTTACGACTTGGGGCTGGTATTCCTTACCGTTGCTGTGGACGGACTTCGGGCCCAAGGCCGCCTTCGCGAACTTGCCCAGGCGCTCACAAATCAGGCGTGGGCGGCCGTCCACCTGGCGAGGGAACCCCTGGCCGTGTCTGCCGCCGAAGAAGGCATCGCTCTGGCCCGGGAGACTGGTCAAATAGGATCGGTCGTCGTCGCGCAGCTTGCTAAGGCAGCCATCGCTGCGGAGCGGGGCGACCTGGATATGACAGAAACCCTGACTCGCGAGGCGGAGGCACTGATCCTGCCGATGGGCGCGACCCCGATGCTCGCCCTGGTCCAGTTCGTCCGCGGTCGCCGGGCGGTGGCACACCAGCATTATGCCGAGGGTTTCGAGCAGCTGCGGCGGACGCTCGATCCGGCCGACACCGCCTACCATCCGTTCATCGGCGCGTGGGGACTATCGGATCTCGTCGAGGCCGCCGCCCATTCGGGCCAGAACGGCACGGCCGGAGCCTACCTCAACCAGCTGGAAGCGCTGGCCGCCGGGACGTCCGGTTCCCTCTTGCGAGCTACGGCCGGATACGCACGGGCGATGGTCGCTAGCGACGATGCTGTGGAAGCCCTCTATCAGCAGGCGCTTGAAAGAGACCTTGCTAACTGGCCGTGCTACCGGGGCCGGATGCTTCTGTGGTACGGCAGATGGCTTCGCCGCCAGCGACGGGTGACGGAATCGCGCACCCCTTTGCACGCGGCGTTGGACAGCTTCCAGGCGCTGGCCTTCCCCGGGCTGGCCCAGACCGCCCGGCAGGAACTCCGCGCCAGCGGGGATCAACCCGGGCAGCGCCCGCCTGAGGCATGGGCGCAGCTGACGCCGCAGGAGCTGCAGATCGCCCAGCTGGCCGCGGCCGGGGGAACCAACCGTACGATCGGAGAGCGGTTGTACCTCTCACCGCGCACCGTTCAATCTCATCTGTACCGCATCTTCCCCAAGCTCGGCATCACCGCGCGCAACCAGCTACGAGATACCTTCGCGTAGCTCTGACGCAACGCTAAAGGGGCGCGGATGGCGCCCCTTAGCGGACCGTATCGCGCTGAACGCTAGTGCGGGTCCGACCTGGTGAGCCGGTATCCGTCCTCGCTGAGCGTGCGTGTCATATACGCGGCATACCACTGCGGCCAGTCAGGGTCAGGTCTGCCGAGTTCCTGCTCGTGCAAGCCGTGCGCGGCCGCGGCGCGCTGTAGCGCATCGGTCAGCCGGTCGGTCATTGTCAGTTCCATCGCTAATTCCTCCAGTGCTTTCGGTCTGTCATTGATCCAGGCCAGTCCGGCGATCGGCTGTCATGTGGCCCGGTGGGCTCGCTCGGCGAATGGTTCCGTTACCGCCCGGGAGCCCGCTGCCTCACCTCTTGCAGCAGCCAGCCGTTTCCGTCCGGGTCGCTGAACGAGGCGAACGAGGCGTAGCTGCGATGTTCGGCGTCCGGGCCGGGTGCCCGTCCTTCGGTCCCGGCGTGGCGGAACACCCCGCCCACGTCATGGAACACCTCGCTGACGCCGGCGTCGTGGTCAGCGAGCCCGGCCTGGGCCGCCTCGATGTCGCCGACTACCAACTGCAGGCCCTGAACAGAGCCTGGCGCCGCCGATGTGACCCCGGCGCCCATGATGATCGAGCACTGCGAGCCGGGAGGCGTCAGCTGCAACACCCGGAAGTCGGCACTGACGATGAAGTCCGCATCCAGCCGCCATCCCAGCGCCTTGTAGAACTCCTTCGCCCGGTCGACGTCAGAGACGGGTACCACCACAACTTCGAGTTTCATATCCACGATTTCGGCTCTCTGCTCCCTTGCCGATGGCATCAATCGATGCCGCTACCACCACAATCACGTCCCAGTCGGGCCCGCCGCGCCTGTGGAAGCCCTGGCCGGTGCCCTGGTTGGGCCATCAATAAGCTCGCTCCGATCGCAGATGCCTGCTCATCCGCGCTGGAAAACGTTCCGTGACTGGCTTCCGGGGAGGTGTCCCAGGCGGCGGCTAGGAGTTGACGGGCCGCGGCTTCGTCAAAGGGCGCAACCAGCACGCGGACACCCTGGATCTGCAGCGCCGGATCCTGGCCTCTGGCGTCGTCTGTCGATACGACTGCTCTCAAATCGTGATTGCGCAACATGACGGCGATTAGTTCCGCCTCCGTGCGGCTGGTAACGATCGCCACCGGAACCGTCGCGCCCTCAGGGCGGGCCGGGAGTGAGCAGGTGTTCGAGTCCGGCCTGCTCTAGTTCGAGGTACAGCCCGTACCAGTCCGGCCAGTCGGCGTCCGGACGTCCGGTCTGCTCCTCGTGCTGCCCGTGCCCACCCGGAGCGCCTGGCAGCACTTTTTCGCGCCGCATGGTTCGGCCCACAGTCGAGTATGCGCTGATCTCGCTGGACGAGCTCCGGGTCTCGGAGGCCATTGGCGCTGACAGCAAGCACCTGCGCCTAGACGCGGGCATCAGCCGGTGCTGGTGTCCGGGGTGGCAGGCAGTGCGGGGGGGATGTCGGTGTGGCCGAAGTCGTTTCCTTTGAACAGCAGTGCTTCCCCGGCGGTCTTGGCCAGAGCGTAGGCAAAGCAGTCCCCGAAGTTCAGGCCGGCCTTGTGGCCGCTGTCCTTGCCGAAATCACGGTACGCATCACGGGCGATGCGGGCCTGGTCGTGGGTCACTGGTTCGACGTGCAGCTCCGCGGTCTGCACGAGTTCGTCAAAGTGGCGGCTGGCGACCGGGTCCCGGCTGGCGTCAATGACGACTGCGGTCTCCAGCCAGTTCGCGGCGGAGATACGTCTGTCCCGTGCACTCTCAATGGCATGGGCCATCTCGGGGGCTTCTGGTTCGGCGCGCAAGATCGCGATGAGGGCGGACGTGTCGATGATCACGCGGGAAGCCCTTGCTGGTCGTAGAGCAGCTCACCGTGCTCGGAGCTGCGGAACGGCTCGCGGAGCCGGGGCGCGGTATCCGCACCGATGGCCAGGAGCCGATCAGCCAGGCCCGCCTCGCGCAGGTGCCGTACCCTGTCCAGGCGCTCGCGGACAGCAACAGTCACCGCCGTCGTCTGTGTCTCGCCGGTCAGTGCGGCGAGTTCCTGGACCAGCTGGTGGGTTTCGGCATTCTTGATGTTGAGGCTCATGTCTGCCTTTCTACCCTGCTGTTGCTACCAGGGTACCTTTCCGGCCAGGCAGCCGCCGGGCAGCCGCTCACACGGGCCGCAGGCCGTGCAGGCGCGGTATGAAACTCGGTGCTTAGGTGGTGGCCGGAAGCTCGGCGCTGAGTCGCCATCCGCCGGCCGGGACCGGTCCGCTGCGGATGGTGCCACCTCTCATGCTGGGCGGCGCGTCTGAGTTTCGGCGGTCGGGGAGGTGCTCGCCGGCGGCCTCGAACCTCAGGCCCGGTAGCTTGTCCGGGATGGGCGGTCCTCCGGCAGGAGGACATCATGGCGAACTGGGAACGGGCCCGGCAGAATGAGCCCCTGCTCGATACCGAGCCGCTGGCATAGCGTTGAGGGCATGAGCGAGAACTACTTACCAGCCGTCGTGGGGTCGCCGTGGTCGGTGACCGTGTGCTCCGCCTTCTGTTCAGCGACGGTACAGCCGGGGATGTTAACTTCTCGGCCGAACGCTGGACGGGTGTCCTCGCGCCGCTGAACGACCCCGCCTACTTCGCCCAGGTTGTGGT
>JBAPYC010001030.1:0-5735 GCA_049284535.1 Streptosporangiaceae bacterium | reverse complement strand
CCGCATCCCCCGATCATGATCGGCGGCGGCGGGGAGAAGAAGACGCTCAGGTTCGTGGCCCGGTACGCCGACGCCTGCAACCTGTTCCCCGGCCCGGACCTGGGCCGCAAGCTGGACGTGCTGCGCGCGCACTGCGAGGCCGAGGGCCGGGACTACGGCGAGATCACCAAGAGCTGCTACTTCGTGTTCGACGTCGGTGAGAAGGGCGAGAAGAGCGCCGAGGTGATCGACCAGCTTGGACAGCTATCCGAGCTGGGCTTCGACCTGGCCATCGGCGGGGTGGCCGGCGTGTGGAACATCACCCCGCTCGAGGTGATCGCCTCGGACGTCATCCCGGCCGTGGCCAGCCTCTAGCTGCCGGAGTTCACCCGGTCACGATTAGCGTCCTCGACGGCGACGGCGTTGTGGTCGTCGCCGCGCGCGGCCAGGCCGGCCACGACCCCCTCGATGTCCGCGGCCGGGCGGTTCTGGCTGAGCTTGGCCTTGGCCTCGATCCGGGTGATCTGCAGCTCCAGGCCGACGATGGCACGCAGCTGGCCCTCGATGAACGCGCGCGGGGCGTCGTCCACCGACCAGGCCGGCGACTGGCGGGGCGAGGCCATCCGTGCCGCCTCGTGCTTGGCGGTCAGGCGCCGGACGATGTCCTCGACCCAGACCGGGTCGTCGTGCACCACGAGCCGGCCATACACGTGAGCGGTGACGTAATTCCAGGTCGGCACCACCCGGCCGTGCTCGGCCTTGGTCGCGTACCACGACGGGGAGATGTAGGCGTCCGGGCCGCGGACGATGGCCAGCGACTCTCCGAGGGCGGGCCGGCGCCACTGATCGTTGTTCCGGGCGACATGGCCGTACAGGACGCCGTGCTCCCCGGCCGCGGGCTCATACGCGAACGGCAGCATGGTGGCCACCAGGCCGTCCGCCGTCTGCGTGATCAGGTCGGCCGCGCCGTGCCGGGCCAGCAGCTGCTGCACGGCATCGTCGTCGAGCGCGAAATGAGCGGGAATGTACATAGCTTCCTCCCAGCCAAGGCTAACTCCGGAAAGATCTGTTCAGGCCGGACCAGACCGCGTCGTAGTCACCCTGCCGGTGACCCGCCTCCATGGCCTGGCGGGTGGGCACCATCATCCACCGGCTCTCGAACATGAAGGCCAGCGTGCCGTCGATCTTCTGCGGCGCCAGCTCGGCCGTGCTGGCCCGGGCGTAAGTCTCGGCGTCCGGGCCGTGCGAGGCGAAGGTGTTATGCAGGCTGGCTCCGCCCGGCTCGAATCCCTCGGCCTTGGCGTCGTAGACACCGCGGACCAGGCCCATGAACTCGGACATGATGTTGCGGTGGTACCAGGGCGGGCGGAAGGTGTCCTCGCCGACCAGCCAGCGGGGCGGGAAAATGACGAAGTCCGCGTTGGCCAGCCCGGGCAGCTCGCTCGGTGAGGTGAGCACGGTGAAGATGGACGGGTCCGGGTGATCGAAGCTGATCGTCCCGATCACCATGAAGTTCGCCGTGTCGTACTTGTAGGGCACGTAGTTCCCGTGCCAGCCGACCACGTCCAGCGGCGAGTGGCCGTACTCGGCGGCCCACAGGTTCCCGCCGAACTTCTGCACCACCTGGACGGTCCCGGACCGGTCTTCGTAGGCGGCGGCCGGAGCGAGGAAGTCGCGCTCGTTGGCCAGCCCGTTGGCCCCGATCGGGCCGCGCTCGGGCAGGGTGAAGGCGGCGCCGAAGTTCTCGCACAGATAGCCGCGGGCGGGGCCGGCCAGTTCCACCCGGAACCTGATGCCGCGCGGGATTACGGCGATCTCGCCGGGCGCGACCGCTAGCGGGCCGAGCTCGGTGTGCAGCACGATCCCGCCGTGCTCGGACACGAACAGCAGTTCCCCGTCGGCGTCGACGAAATACCGGTCGGTCATAGACCTGGTCGCGGCGTACAGGTGGACGGCGATCCCGTTCCGCGTCCTGATGTCGCCGTTGCCGGCCATCGTGTACAGTCCGTCGATGAAGTCGGTGTCACCGTCGGGTATCGGCAGGGCGTCCCAGCGCAGCCGGTTCGGGTCTGGCTCGATCTCGCCGAACGGGGTGCCGCGCAGGGTCCCGTTGCCGATCCGGGAGAACTTCGGATGCGCCGCCGACGGGATGATCCGGTACACCCACGTCCGCCGGCTGACCGCGCGCGGCTGGGTGAACGCGGTACCGCTGATCTGCTCGGCATACAGGCCGAGCGGCGCCCGCTGCGGGGAGTTCCGGCCCGCGGGCAGCGCTCCGGGCACCGCCTCGCTGGCGAACTCGTTCCCGAAACCGCGCTGGTAGGCGAGCTCGCCGGCGCCATCCTGGCGGGTCGCCTGGCGCATGTCCACGTCGACCATGACTCCTCCTCGCGCCTGCTTTGTTGTCTCCATACAATCACCGCGGGCGCCCGCGGCGACCTCGAGGATGGCCGCGACGCCCAGCGGCACATGATCACGGAAATCTCACGCCGGGTGGCACGTGATCATGCCGGGTAGCCGCGCCGCGCGAGACCAGCGCAGGTAGGGGCAGAAGTGGGATGCTGGAGCCGACCGACCAGTGGAGGCTTCGGTGGCGGACAAGTGGCTGACGTTCGACTGCTACGGGACGGTGGCGGACTGGAACTCCTGCATGGGCGGGGCCCTGGCTGATGTGGCGGGGCCGCAGGCGGCCCGGCTGCTCACCGCCTACCACCAGGCCGAGCTCGAGATCGAGGCCGGGCCGGCCTGGCGGCCTTACCGGGACGTACTCACCGATGGGCTGGCCCAGGCGGCCGAACGGGAGCAGATCACGCTGCCGCACAGCGGGAAAGATGCGTTCGTCCGGGCCTGGCCGCAGATGCCGGTGTTCGCGGACGCCGGGCCGGCCCTGTCCGCGCTGGCCGAACGCGGCTGGCGGCTGGCGTTCCTCACCAACTGCGACGACGACCTGTTCGAGACGACCCGCGCGCGGATTCCCGTGCCGTTCGAGCTGTGGGTCACCGCGCAGGAAGTGCACAGCTACAAGCCGGACCTCGCGCACTTCCGCACGTTCGCCGAGAAGACCGGGGCGACCAAGGACAACTGGATCCATGTCGCGAACAGCTGGGTGCACGACATGATGCCGGCGGCGCGGATGGGGCTGCGCTCGGTCTGGGTCGACCGGGATCTCACCGGGCACCCGGCCAAGCTCGCCGACCGGCGGGTTACCAGCATGCGCCGGCTGCCCGAGGCGGTCAGCGATGTGAGCGCCATCCCGCCGCGGTGATCAGGGCCCGGTGATCAGGGCCCGGTGGTCAAGGGCCGGTGATCAGGGGCTGAGCGGGCCGGCGAAGGCTGAGCTGTCGGCGGTGCAGGCGGCCGCGGCGGTGATCCCGCCGTTGGACTGGGCCAGGCCGGACAGGCCCGAGGCGGAGGCCGACGGGGACGCGGACGGGCTAGCGCTCGCGCTGGCCGGGCTTGGAGCGGACGCTGCTGGCTGGGTCTTGAGGCCGGTGAAGTCCGAGCCCAGGATCAGCTCGACGGTGCCCGGGGTCAGCGTCGCGTCCTTGAGGTCGGTGACGTTGCTGAGCTCCTGATTGAGCGTGTTCACCTGGGCCAGGTCGGCGGAGGAGGAGTACTCGATGACGGATTTGGTGTAGGCGTAGGTCGGGGCGTCGCCGGTACCGGTGACGTCGAACCCGCGCTTGGTCAGGCCGGCCGCGGCCTGGGTGGCAATCGTGGCCACGCCCGATCCGTTCAGGACCTCGACCCTGACCTTGGACGGGCTGGTGGTCAGGACCTGCGCCCCGCCGGAGGACGAGCTGGCCGACGCCGACGCCGCCGGTGTGGCCGTGGCCTTCGGCACGGATACGTCGTGTGCGATGTCCGCGAACACCTTGTCCGCCTGCGGCTGGGCGAACTGGACCCGGGCCGCGTTCTGGGTCCACGGCTCGTTCGGCACCGTGATGAACTGGACATTGTTGCTTGACAGGGAGTGGAAGCTCTCGGCGATCTGCACCAGGTCCGACGTGGTCATGCCGCTGTCGGTGGTCATCGCGGCGGCCGCGTCACTCACCACCGTGACCAGCTTGATCGGGTTAGAGAGCAGGCCGTTGCTCAGCACGCCTTTGACGACCTGTGCGGACATGAACTGGTCCCGCTCGATCCGCTCCAGGTCCGACCCGTCGCCCAGGTCCTCGCGGGTCCGCCAGAAGGCCAGGGCCTGAACGCCGTTGATGTGCTGCTCGCCCGCGTTGAGGTTCAGCCCGGACACCTGATCGTCCACCTTGAACGGCACGCAGACGTTGACGCCGCCCAGGTCGTTGACGACCTTGACGAAGCCGAGCATGCCGATCCCGATGAAATGGTCGATCCGGATCCCGGTGGACTGCTCGACCGTCTTCCACAGGCAGGTCGGCCCGCCGATCTGGAGCAGTGAGTTGATCTGCACTTCCGATCCCGGGCTGGCCTGCTGGCCGGCGTAGCCCGGCGCCTTCGCACACTCATAGACCGGCACCATCGTGTCGCGCGGGATGCTCATCACCGTGACCTGGCCCCGTCCGGGCGAGATGTGCACGATCATGATCGTGTCGGTGTTGTCGGTCTGGTCGTCCCCGGTGCGCAGCACGTACTGCTGGTGCTTGGTCAGGCCGGCCCGGCTGTCCACTCCGTACACCAGGATGTTCATCGAGCTGGTGCTGTACTGCGGCGGACGGTGGCCCAGGGCGGTGGACGGCACCGTGACCCTCGTGATGCTGTCGTAGACGGCCCGGTATTTCAGGTACGCGGTCAGCGTGCCCGCGGCCACGACGATCACGGCCGCGGCGGCAACCCAGCGGAGCACGTGCCGCTTACCGGTGCGCGGCGTGCTCCGCATGCGTGACCTCCCGCTGCGTCTGGGTGGCCAGTTTCCCCCTGGATAACGGATCCCCGAAGACCACAGTTCCTAAAATGCTACCCAGCCACGGCGGTTACATCCGTCTCAGGATATCCGCAATCAACAGGTAAGGGGTTAACCGGACGCCCCGGCGCTTTCCGGCGTGAGGCGCGCGGCGTCGCTGGCCGCGGCCAGCCGGCTCAGGGCTCCGCGGACCAGGGCGGGGTCGGTGGTGGTCCAGAACGGCGGCAGCGAGGCGCGCAGGAAGTCGCCGTAGCGGGCCGTCATCAGCCGGGGATCCAGGATGGCCACCACGCCGCGGTCGCTCATGGTCCGCAGCAGCCGCCCCGTCCCCTGGGCCAGCAGCAGCGCGGCCTGGGAGGCGGCCACGGTCATGAACCCGTTCCCGCCGCGGGCGGCGACCGCGCGCTGGCGGGCCGAGGCGAGCGGGTCGTCCGGGCGCGGGAAGGGGATCCGGTCGATGACCACCAGCTGCAGCGAGTTGCCGGGGACGTCCACCCCCTGCCACAGCGACAGCGTGCCGAACAGGCAGGTCGGCTCGTCCTCGGCGAACTGCCTGACCAGCTGGGCGGTGACGTCGTCGCCCTGGCACAGCAGCGGGTAGCCGATCCGCTCGCGCAGCGCCCCGGCTGCTTCCTTGGCCGCGCGCATGGACGAGAACAGCCCGAGCGTGCGCCCGCCGGCCGCGCCGATCAGCTCCTCCAGCTCGGACAGGTACGCCTCGGGCAGCTGGTCCCGGCCGGGCGGCGGCAGGTGCCGGGCGACATACAGGATGCCGCTGCGCGGATGGTCGAACGGCGAGCCGACGTCCAGCCCGGTCCACTCCAGGCTGTGCTGCTGCTCCCGCTCCCCCGCCTCGCCGCCGGCGTCCGCGCCGTTC
>JBAPYC010001029.1:0-4214 GCA_049284535.1 Streptosporangiaceae bacterium | reverse complement strand
GGGCCGCGGTTCGGGCGGCGAGCTCGCCGCCCGGCCCCCCAAGCCGCTAGCCGGCCAGCCGCCGCCGGGAGCGCAGGCTGTGAACGTACAGGTCACGGCGGCCAAAGCCGGTCAGGCGGCGCGTGGTCCGCGACATCATGCCGGGAGCCTTACCACCGAGTGAGTACAGACGGTCTTCCCGGTGAACCTCACGGGCGACGACGAGCAGGACCCCGATGGTGACCCCGCCGAGGAAGATAGCGATTGCTGCGAAGGCTACGACAGTGGCCATGATGGCCTCCAGCACTTCCGTCCCGCGGAGTTCCTTCCCGGGACCCGTTTCGTTCCTACGACCCCGGCCTGGCGGGGCGTCCCCGCCGGCCTGGTGCTCGCGAACCGCGTCGTTTCCGCCGGGTCACGATCTGTACTTACGGTCCTGTATATCCGGTTGAGGCCGACCGTTCTGCTCTCTGGTGTCGTCTGGCAGGTCCTGGCACAACCAAGCAGTCCTACTGCTAGGATAGAACCTACATACCCTGCCATCTGACCCATCCCAACCTTTGGTATCCTAGTCAAAGTGTTACCACGGACGAGTTGGGTATAAACCAGACGAGACTAAATATTCCGGCGAGTCAGGTGGCACGGATGGTCCCAACATGTAGGATCACTCCATCTACCTGGACCCTCGCAGCTGAGGAGGATCAATGGCGAGCCCGATGTACAAGCTGATCGCCGATGATCTGCGTCAGCAGATCGAGTCCGGCTCGCTAGCGCGGGGTCGCCAGGTGCCCACAGAGCTCGAGCTTCGCGAGAAGTACAACGCATCGCGGAACACGGTCCGGGACGCCATCAAGTCGCTCATCAACCTCGGTCTCGTCGAGACGCGGCCGGGCCAGGGCACATTTGTTGTCGAGGACATCGACCCATTCGTCACCACGCTGTCGGGCGACCCGACCACAGGCTGGGGCGGTGACGAAGGCGCGAGCTACCTGTCTGAGGTCACCAAGGGGAACCGGCAGCCGTCCAGCAGCCCGATCAAGGTCGAAATCCAGGAAGCCACAGCCGAGGTGGGCCGCGGCCTGGGGGTGCCCGAGGGGACCGAGGTCATCAGCCGGCACGAGCATCGCTTCATCGACGGAACCCCTTGGTCGCTGCAGACCTCGTTCTACCCGGCGGCGTTTGCCGACCGCGGCGCGAGCCGGCTCAGGAGCGCCAAGAACATCGACGAGGGGACCGTCGACTACCTGCGGAAAGAACTGGGCATCCGCCAGGTGGCCTACCGGGACTGGATAACGGTCCGCACCCCAAATTCTATCGAGGCGGAATTTTTCAAGATATCTTCTGACGGCCGTATCCCCATGTATGAGATCTTCAGGACCGCCTTTGACGGGAACGGCCAGCCGATGCGGCTGACAATTACGGTTTATCCGGCTGACCGCAACCAGTTCATTATCGACATTGGCGACATTCCCGAGAGTGCCCGGCAGCGGGGACCTCAGCCGGAATAGGTACACCTAATTTAATAGAACGTGATCGGTTACGTCATCTGAAAATTGGAAGATAACCTTTGGGCTTGCCTGAGAGCTCGGCCAACGAGCAATCGCAGGTGAGCATCAAACGGCAGGTCCCCGGCTGCGGCCGCAGGCTGGGACAGTGCCCCCATAGGCTCTGGCCGGCATCTCAACGCACGGAGGTGACGGCCGGACAGGGCATTACCGCCCTGAGCACGTGGAAACCCTTCGTGCGGACGAGTTACACAAATTGAATAGTTAATATCAGCCACTACGCCCTCGCGGGCGACCGGAAGAAAGGGGAGGTGCTATGGCGAAGCTGCACGCGCGGCCTTCCAATCAGTACCGCTACGAGCACTACGACCCCCGCTTCTAGCGGATTGCTGAGTGCCGCGTAGGCCGTCGGCGTTGGCTGGTTCACGCAGCGCCGACGGCAACTCGGCATCTCGGCGGGCTGTCCGCCGGTACTCGGTACGCCGGTTTATCAGGTGAATGAGTTACCGATGTGATTGCCGGGACATGAGTACCAGGTGTTGATATTGACAAAGCAGGGAACCTGGAGGTGGCGCGAGGACAGCGTTGTTAGTTTCGGCCGGTATAGATTCACCCAAGCCATGGCGCCAGACCCCAAGTCTGCGCGTCAGAGGCTGGCGTGGGTGCATGTAGTTTAGCCAGGCCAGCCAGTCGTGGAATCCGATATGCACGTCGAGGTGGCAATCGGGTAGGGGAATGCTCGCGCTTTGAGAGATACCACGAGGGCCGGTTACGGGTGACTATGTACCGGTGGGAACGTACCTGTTTGTCCTGCGCCAGGCCACTCCGGGGGATTTGGATGTCATACGTCAGCTGGCGCGGGAAGCGTCAACCTGGCTGCGGACCAAGGGCACCGACCAATGGGCAACACCCTGGCCCGACCAGGTCGGACAGCAAGAGCGGATGCTGGCCGACCTGCTCAAGGGCAAGACCTGGATCGTCTGGGACGGCGCGGTTCCGGCCGCGACCATCACCATCGACACCGATGAACCGCTAGACCTGAACGACCAGCCCATCTGGCCACCACGTAAGCGCCGCAAAACGGCTATTTACGTGCGACGTGTCATCGTGAGCAGACGTTACGGTGGCATCAGGCTGGGGACGGCGCTGCTGGACTGGGCGGCCGAAATGGCGAAAACGGACCACCGGGCCGCACTCCTCCGCATCGACGCCTGGACCACAAACTCGATCCTGCACAGGTACTACAAGCAACAGAAATTCAGGCGCCGCAAGAGCAGGCCGGCCGGAGAAATCCTCAATTACCCGTCGCAAGCACTGTTCGAGCGACGGGTACGTGTACGGATCTCGGACTATAAAAGGCTTTTTACCGAAGAATCGGACCGGCTTTAAGTGCCAATTTGAAGTCCCTCTCAGATTTCCGACATTACTGATACAACCTTTTGCTCCCGACCCGACTTAAGGGCCGGCCCGGCTGGCATGACGCCAAGGCCGCAGAGTGCTTTTCACGTTAAGGATGGTTTGCCGTGCCGACTTTCTCCTGGAGTACCGTCGATGTGTCCAGCTCGCTTCCAGCGGGCTGGAGAAGTGAAATCGGCACACTCGCCGCGGAAGCCGATTTCCGGGATTATCCGCGCACGCCTTTCCTGTCGCGCGAAGCGCGGGACGTCGAGCAGGTCAAGCGCGGCCGGGTCCGCGCCGACAAGGTGCGGTCGGCCCTGCCGTGGCTCTACCACCTTTACCGGAACGAATTCCTTGATCTGGCCGCCCAGGTACACAAAGCGCCCGTGGCGGCCGCCGCCGACGACCGGTACGGAGTGGTGCTCAACGTCCAGCGCGGGAAGACGATGCGCTTTGAATGCCACGTCGACTCGAATCCGCTGACGGGCCTGCTCTTCTTCACCAGTCATCCGGCGGGCGGCGGCGAGCTGGTGGTGGGGAACGATCCGGCAGTCGTCGGTGTCGGGGCACTGGACCGGGACTGCACGCTGATCCCGCCGCATGCGGGCCAGCTGGTCTTCTTCGACGGGAGGACCTGGGCGCATTACGCTCGCGAGCTGACCTACGAAGAAGACGTGCGGATCGTCGCGGTGATGAACTTCTACACCGAAGATTACCCGGAGGAGTCGACCCGTCCCGACGGCCTGAACCGGCATCTGTTCGGCCAGGACTGAGCCGGAAACGGGGTCCTCTGGCCCCGGGTCAGGCCGTAGCCGTGCTGGCGGGGATCAGCGGCGCCGTGCCCCTGGTGGCACTGATGGTGGCACTGCCCAAGACCTTGGCTCCCTCGTAGAGGACGGCGGCCTGGCCCTTGGCGACGCCGCGGGCGGGGTGGTGCAGCCGGATGCGGAGATCACCGTCATCGAGCCAGGCGGTGCAGGGGTGCACCTCGCCGTGGGCGCGCAGCTGGACCAGGCAGTCGCGGGGTTCCGTGATCGGCGGGTAGCCGGTCCAGACTGGGCGCTCGGCGGTGATTTCGCCGACGTCGAGCTGCTCGGCCGGGCCGACGGTGACGGTGCGGGTCACCGGCTCGATATCGAGCACGTAGCGGGGCCGGCCGTCGTCGGCCGGGTGGCCAACGCGCAGGCCCTTGCGCTGGCCGACGGTGAAGCCATAGGCGCCGTCGTGCTGGCCGAGCACGGCGCCGGTCTCGTCCACGATCTGGCCGGGGGCCGGTCCCAGGTGCCTGGCCAGGAAGCCCTGGGTGTCGCCGTCGGCCACGAAGCAGACGTC
>JBAPYC010001028.1:0-4821 GCA_049284535.1 Streptosporangiaceae bacterium | reverse complement strand
GGTTGAGGCTGCGCGTGGCGTCCTGCCCCGGGCGGCGGCCGCGCTCCTCAGCCGGGCTGATGAGCTGGAGGGGCGGTTGCGCCTGTCGCTGGGCGACCTGCGCTCTACCCGCGAACTGGCGAGCCGGCTGCCCGCGGCCCGCCGCAGGCTGCTGCTGGCCAGGGCCGCGCTGGCCGTGAGCGATTCCCGCTCCGCGCTCGAGCACCTGCACTCGGCGTCTGCGAGTGACCTGACGCCGCGGCGCGCGCTGGAGCATCAGATACTCCTGGCCGCGGCCGCCATCGAACGCGGCGACCTCGCGGCCGTCGGCATGCTGATGGGCATCCTCGACACAGGCCGCCGCGAGGGCTTCCTGAACACAATCGTCTCGACCGCACCCCCGGTGACGAGCTGGCTGGTCGAACACGCGACGCAGATGCGTGCGGATCCCTTCCTCGAGCGGCTGATCGTCGCGGCTCTCGAGGCACGCGCCTGGCAGACGGACGGCTCCCGGCCAGGCGGCCGGGTCGTCGAGTCGCTGACCGCGGCCGAGCAGCGCATCCTGAAGCACCTGCCGACTAGCACGTACCTGCAGATCGCCGACGCTCTGTCCGTTTCGCGCAACACGGTGAAAAGCCAGCTCCGGTCGGTTTACCAGAAGCTCGGGGCGACCTCACGCGCAGAGGCCATCGAGCGGGCCGTCGACCTGCGCCTGCTCTGACCATCTGGTCAGGCCTGCGCCGGAATCACCCTCGGGAGGGTGTCGACGATCCGTCATAACCGACCGAACCTGGGCTGGCGCACCCGCAGCCCGCAGTATGGCGAGGAGGTCAGGGTGACCAGACTGCTCAGCTCGGCTGAGGTGACGTCGAAGGCTCAGCGGTTCGGCCCGAACAGGTTCGACTCGGGCAAGGCAAGGCCAAGCCGCGATGGCACGCGTTCATCCGCCAGTACGCCGATCCCATCCAGATTGTCCTGCTGGTGGCGGGCGTTGGGAGCCTCTCTTCGCGCCCGCGGTCGTGGCCATCGACAAGCTCATCCAGCTGCGGCGCCAGCGCAAGACCCGCAACGTTCAGAGCTCAACGCCCACAGGGAGCCGAAATGAATAGGTTTGAGCGAAGGAGGGTGGCATGACGACAGAAGCTGCCTTTTCACCCGAGGAATGGAAAGTGGTTCTTGAGGGGCCGCCCACCGCCGGGACGATCGTCGTGACGGCGGCGCGCGGAGGAACGTTCCGCGAGACGATCGCGATGGCCAAGGCCTACGCGGAAGCGCGCGGCGACCACGGCGAAAGCGAACTGCTCGACGAGATCGTGGCGACCAAGCCCAAGGTCGACAAGACCAGGTATCACTCCGCCGAAGAGCTTAGGGAAAACGGGCTCGACCACCTCCGCAATGCGGTGGCGGTGGTCGGGAGCAAGGCGACTGCCGAGGAACTCGACGAGTACCGGCGCTTTGTCCTCACCATGGCCGACAAGGTCGCGGCCGCGCACAGGGAACACGGGCAGGACATCAGTCCCGCCGAGGCCGACGCCATCGCCCAGATCACGGCGGCTCTCGGTAACAGCGAGTCCTTATCACCGTCGTCGGCTACGAGCGGAACACCGGCACCAACACGCCGCTGCGCAAGGCCGGCGTTGAGGAGGTGATCATGTCCTACAACCTGAAGAATCGCAGCTTCCTCAAGGAGATCGACTTCGAGCCGGGCGAGCTGCGCTTCCTGCTGCGGTTGGCCGAGGCGCTCAAGCTGGCCAAGTACGCCGGTACTCAGACCAGGCAGCTGGCCGGCCGGAAAATCGCGCTGATCTTTGAGAAAAGCTCGACCCGGACCCGTTCGGCCTTCGAGGTCGCCGCCTACGACCAGGGTGCGCACGTGACCTACCTGGACCCGCCCGGCTTCCAGCTCGGGCACAAGGAGCCGATCGCCGACACCGCCGCGGTCCTGGGCCGGATGTATGAGGCAATCGAATTCCGCGGCAACAGCCAGTCTGAGGTGGAGGCCCTCGCCGCGCATGCCGGCGTGCCGGTCTACAACGGGCTGACGGATGAGTGGCATCCCACCCAGATGCTCGCCGACTTCCTGACGATGCACGAGACCGACCTGCACCCCCCCAAAAACGTCACCGACCTGGCCAAGGACATCGCCGGGCGCACGGGCTCGCGCATCACGATCACCGAAGATCCCGCGCAGGCGGTGAGCGGTGCCGACTTCATCCACACCGACGTGTGGGTCTCCATGGGGGAGGCCAAAGACGTCTGGGCCGAACGGGTCCGGCTGCTTGCTCCCTACCAGGTCAACGCCGACCTGATGCGGAAGGCGGGGATTCCCGTCGTCAAGTTCATGCACTGCCTGCCCGTCTTCCACGACGCCGACACCGTCGTGGGGCGCGCGATCATGGAGCACACTGGCATGACCTCCGGCCTGGAGGTGACCGACGAGGTGTTCCGCTCGCCGGCCGGCATCGTCTTCGACCAGGCCGGGAACCGCCTGCACCATCAGGGCCGTCCTCGTCGCCACCGTCGGATAACACACGCAGCCTTGACGTCATGACCGTTGCTGACCTGGCCATAGTCGCCGCACTGGTCTTCGGGTGGGGCGCGTTGTCGGCCAGGCTGGAGCGGTTCGACGTCACCGCGCCGGTCACCTTCGTGCTCGCCGGGCTGCTGCTTACCCACGGGCCGCTGGCTGTTCTGGGCGCTACACCCAGTCACGAGCTCATCAAGGAACTGGCGGAGTTCACCCTTGCCCTGGTGCTGTTCTCCGACGCGTCCCGGGTCGGGCTGCACGAGCTGCGGGTGGACGCGGGCCTGTACGTGCGGTTGCTGGGGGTCGGGCTGCCGCTGACGATCGGCCTGGGAACCGTGCTGGCGCTCGTGCTGACGGGTGGCAGCATCTGGCTGGCGCTGCTGGTCGGGGCGGCGCTGGCCCCGACGGATGCCGCACTGGGTGCGGGCATGATGGCCAACCCGGTAATACCGGCGAGGATCCGCCGGATGGTCAACGTCGAAAGCGGCCTCAACGACGGGATCGCCACGCCGTTCGTATCGGTCGCGCTGGCGGGAGCGGCCACGGGAGGACAGCTCGCGGGGCACGGTCCCGCCGCGGCCGTGGCTGAGCTGGCTGTGGGCATTGTCGTCGGCGTGGCCGCGGGCGGTCTTGGCGGCCTGCTGGTTAATGCCGCACGCCGGCGCGGGTGGGCGGCTGACGGCTTCGCCGGCGCAGCGGTGCTGGGCCTGGCGGTGTGTGCCTACGCGTCCGCGGTGGCAGTGCACGGCAACGGCTTCATCGCCGCCTTCGTCGGCGGCCTCGCGTTCGGCACGACAGGCGGCCGGCGCGGCGAGCCGCTGGTGCCGTTCGTCGAGGAAACCGGCGCGCTAGTGTCCCTGCTGGTCTGGATGGCGTTCGGCGCGGTCGCGCTGGTACCCGCGATCAAGACCCTGACCGGGCCGATGGTGCTGTACGCGATCCTCAGCCTCACCATAGTCCGGATGGCACCAGTCGTGGTCGCGCTCGCCGGCGCACGGCTCGGCTGGGCGACGGTTTTCCTGGTGGCCTGGTTCGGCCCTCGGGGCCTGGCGTCAGTGGTATTCGCGTTGCTCGCGCTGGAGGAGCTGGGCAGCCCCACGGCCGGCCGGGCCGTCGCCGTCATCACGATCACCGTGCTGCTCAGCGTCGTCGCGCACGGTGTCACGGCCGAACCACTGGCTACCCGGTACGCGAAACTGCTTGCCCATCGCGCCGCCGGAGGCCCTGGCGCCCCAATGCCGGACATGCCAGATCGCAGGCTTATCCGGCGGAGTTCACCCCCTAGCGGGGTAATACCGCGGGTCACGGACGGCGCCGAATTGCCGGACCGCCCGGATGGGCGGTAGTGCGCAAGACGGCGGATAAGCCGATGCGCAGTGGAACTCACCGAATCTCACTCGGGCGGTGAGACCTGGTGTCCCCTGGGATTCAAGGCGACCGGCCCGGCCGGGCTTGCTCCGCCGCACGCTCGAGGGCGCCGCCGCGCTGATGTTCGCCAGGCTCCGCCCGGCGATGTGACACGTGACATGAGCCACTGCCAGTCCTACGCCGAATGGCTGCCCGGCACCGGGTAACCGCAGCAATTCATCCACAGGAGGGTGAGGAATCCCCGGCGCGCCGAAGGCAGCATTAGAGTCCGTTACCTGATCAGCGGCGGCACCGGGCCGAGCGCCGGTAAGGCCCCGGGCAAGTCAGACACGAGAGGCATGTGATGCAGACTCATGATGAGCCCGCGCCGGGCTGGAGGCTGGTCCCGCGACGTCAGCCGGTCTACCTCGTGGAAGGCCGCCCGGAAGGCGGCTACACCGACGCCTTCGGGCTCGTCTGCTGCGACTGCGGCGACAATCCCATTCTGGATTACCGCGACATCTCACCCGGCGTTCAGCGGATCCGCGGGCCGTACAGGTTTTCGGCAGGCGTCGAGGTATGCGGGCAGCGCGACAGGCGTCAACACGGGCAGCCGCCGACTCCCCCGGCCAACGGGACGCAACGGCGAACAGGACGCACCGATGGCGAGACGGGATAGCGCCCGCACCCCGGCCACCGCCGCGGCCGGGGTGGTCGCGCAGCGGTTGGCTGACGGGCTTACGCGCCGCGGCGGGCCGGTTAGACGGCGGGCTGCGGCAGGGCTGCGCGAGCTAGGTGCCGTGGACCGGGCGGTCTACTCTGCGGTAGCGGCCACGCCCACTCCTTCACTTGACGAACCGCTGCGCCGGCTTTCCGACGCCGCCAATAACTCCCGTCTCTGGCTGGCTGTCGCGACCGTGCTACAGCTGGCAGGAGGCAAGGCCGGACGGCGTGCCGCGGTGCGGGGA
>JBAPYC010001027.1:0-2288 GCA_049284535.1 Streptosporangiaceae bacterium | reverse complement strand
CAGGATGCCGAGCCCGCGCAGCTCGCCGATGGGCACGTGGGTATCGCCGGCCCAGGAGCCGAGGTCGTCGTAGTAGCTCCCCGGGGTGGCCAGGAACTCCACCCCGGCCGCGGTCATGGCGCGCACGCTGGCCACGATGTCGTCGGTGGCCAGCGCGATGTGCTGCACGCCCGGGCCGCCGAAGAACTCCAGGTACTCGTCGATCTGCGACTTGCGCTTGCCGGGTGCGGGCTCGTTCAGCGGGAACTTGACCTTCCGGGTCCCGTCCGCCACCACCTTGCTCATCAGCGCGGAGTACTCGGTGGCGATGTCGTCGCCGACGAACTCCTTCATGTTGGTAAAGCCCATGACCCGGTGGTAGAAGTCCACCCACTGATCCATCCGGCCGAGCTCGACGTTGCCCACGCAGTGGTCGATCCCGGTGAAGAACGTACTCCCGCCAGCAGCGGCCGGGCCAGTGGCCGTGGGAGGCGGCGCCGGCACGTACCCGGGCAGGTAGGCGCCGGAGTACCCGGACCGCTCGACCAGCGTGTGCCGGGTGTCGCCGTAGGTCGCGATGCTGGCCGTCACGACCTTGCCCGACTCGTCCTCAGCCAGGCGCGGCGGCTCCAGCCCGCGGGCGCCGTGCCCGATCGCGTAGGAGTAGGCCTCCTCGGCCGAGCTGACCTCCAGGGCCAGGTCCATGACCCCGTCGCCGTGCGCGGCCACGCGCCGGCCGAGGTCGGTGCCCGCCTTGACCGGGCCGCGGAACACGAACCGGGCCGAGCCGGCCTCGAGCACGTAGCTGGCCTCGTCCGGGCTGCCGGTCTCCGGGCCGCGGTACGCGGTCCGGCGCATGCCGAACGCGGTGGAGTAGTAGTGGGCCGCCTGCTTCGCGTTCCCGACCGCGAATACCACGGCGTCCATGCCGACGATCCCGAAGCTGTCCTGCGCTGAGGTGGTCATGCCGCCAGCATGAGACCTGGCCTCAAACTGCGCAACCATGTCTCGTTTCGCTCTGCAGATTGACTACCAATAAGCCGAACGGACTGGTATTTGTGTACACCATGTCTACTCTTGCCATCGACTCCCTTGACGCGGCCCTGATCGAGCTGCTCGCGGCCGAGCCCCGGGTGGGCGTGCTCGAGGCGTCCCGGCGCCTGAACGTGGCCCGCGGCACGGTGCAGGCCCGGCTGGAGCGGCTGGCCGGGCGGGGCGTGATCACCGGTTACGGCCCCGAGGTCGACCCGGCCGCGCTCGGCTACGAGGTGACCGCGTTCGTCACGCTCGAGATCAGCCAGGCCGGCGGCCACGACCCGGTGGCCGAGCGGCTGGCTGCCATCCCCGAGGTGCTGGAGCTGCACACGATCACCGGGACCGGCGATATGCTCGGCCGGGTGGTGGCCCGTGGCAACGCCGACCTGCAGCGGGTGATCGACCGGATCGTGGCCACCGACGGCGTCGTCCGCACCGCCACCATGATCTCGCTGGCGACCCAGGTGCCCTACCGGATCCTCCCGCTGGTCCGGGCCGCAGCCCGGCCCGCGTAGCGGGCTCGGCAAGCAGGAGGGCGTGACGGAATCCGCCGCCCCGGACCCGGCGCAGCGGCGCGGGGCGGGCATCGCCCGGGGTGCGGCCGTCGTGGCCGGTCTCACCATGCTGTCCCGGATGTTCGGGCTGGTCCGCACCCTGGTGTTCTCGCAGACCGTGGGGGCGACCTGCCTGGGCACGGCCTACGTCACTGCGAACCAGGTGCCCAATCTCATCTACGAGCTGGTCCTGGGCGGCGCGCTGACCAGCGCGATGATCCCGGTACTGGCCCGGTCGGCGGAGCGGGCCGGCACCGACCCGGCCGAGCGGGCCCGGGTCGGCCAGATCACCTCGGCCATGCTGACCTGGTCCATGATCATCCTGGTCCCGCTGACGGTGGCGGTGGCGGCCGCGGCCCGGCCGGTCGCCGAGCTGCTCAACCCAGCCAACGCGAACGCGCACTGCGTCCGGGCCGACGTGGTCAACGCGACCAGCAACATGCTCGTGGTGTTCGCCCCGCAGGTCATCTTCTACGGGCTGTCGGTGGTGCTCTACGGCGTGCTGCAGGCCTACCGCAAGTTCGCCGCCCCCTCGGCCGGCCCGGCCGTGGCCAGCGTGGTTGTGATCACATCCTGCCTGCTGTTCGTTCCGCTGGGACGCGGGCTGCCGCTGGCCCGGCTGCCGCTGACGGCCGAGCTGGTCCTGGCCGCGGGCTCCACGGCCGGCATCGCCGCGCTCGCGGTCGTGGGCGTGGTGCCGACCTGGCGGCTGCATCTGCG
>JBAPYC010001026.1:0-15413 GCA_049284535.1 Streptosporangiaceae bacterium | reverse complement strand
GAGTTCTCCCGCCGTGGTCACACGTGCGGCAGCACAATCGCGGCCGGCACCGAACAGGGCCAGAGCCTGTGTCCAGTCCCACCGGGCGATGTCGTTGTAAGCCTGCTGCGGCCCATGGATGGCACGTTCCACGGTGTACCCGTCGTTGTCCACCACGATGACGACGGCGGAAATCCCGCTGTGCATGACCGTGGACAGTTCCTGAACGGTCATCTGGGCAGCGCCGTCGCCGATCAGCAAGATGCCGCGTCGCTGCGGCCGGGCGAGGCACGCTCCGAGCAGGGCCGGCAACGTGTAGCCGATGGAGGCCCACAGCGGCTGGCCGATGAACGTCACATCGCGAGGCAGCCGGTGAGTCGCGGCCCCGTAGAACGACGTCCCCTGGTCAGCGAGAACCACATCGCCCGGGCGTAGCGAGCGGGCGACGCTATCCCACAGGGTCTCCTGGCTCAGCGGGGTAGCAGCGGGCAGCGGGTCCGGCGGCCCAGCCGCTGGTGCAGGCCGTGCGGCCGGCCGGGACTGCCGCGCCGCCATATCGGCTATCAGCGGGGTCAGCGCCTGGACGGCGACCCGGAGCGGGACCGGGGAGAACATCGCCGCCCCGACGCTCGCAGCTCCGGCGCCGATCTCGATGGTGCGCCGGCGGTCAATCTTCTGGGTGAAGAACCCGCTGTTGAGGTCGGTGAACTGCACGCCAGCGGTGATCAGCACGGCCGCGTCCTCAACCGCCTGGCGGGTTACCTCTGCGCTTGCCGCTCCGGCGTAGATACCGGTGAAATACGGATCGCTCTCGTCGACCAGGCTCTTGCCCCATAGCGTGGTGGCGTGCGTCAGCGGTCCTGCGGCGAGGAGGCGGGCGAGGTCGGAAGCTGCGCTGAACCTGTGGGCTAGCAGCCCGCTCAGCACCACGACGTCAGCCAGGCCTGGTGCGGTCGCAAGCAGCTGCCGCGCTGCCGCGGTAAAGCCTTCGACCGCATCGGGGTCCGCGGGCTCGGCCGGGGATGGCAGCGGTGCTGCCGGCGGGGCCGCTGGGGCACTGGCGACATCGGCCGGGATCAGGAGGTAGCCGGGAAGCCGCCGGCTCTTTACTGCTGCCAGCACCCGGTCGATCTCTGCGGCGGCGTTGCCGGCCGTCAGCGCTGCCTGGGCGCAGGTTATCCCCTGGGACATGCCGGCGAACTGGCCGAAGACCCCATCGCCAAGGGAGTGGTGAACGATCCGGTGCGCGGCCTGCGTGCCCGATGCCGGTGACCCCACGATGTGCACCACCGGCACGTGCTCGGCGAAGCTGCCCGCCACCGCGTTGATGGCGCTGAGCTCTCCCACCCCGAAGGTGGTGCACAGAGCGCCGATACCCCGCATGCGGGCATAGCCGTCGGCGGCATAACCGGCGTTGAGCTCGTTGGCGCAGCCGGTCCACGCCAGCCCCGGGCGGGCGGTGAGGTAGTCCAGCAGCGTCAGCGTGTAGTCCCCTGGCACGCCGAAAATCCGGTCAGCCCCCGCGTCGACCAGGCGGTCCGCCAGGTAGTTGCCGACGGTGTACTCCGTGCCAGCGACGGATGCCATGCACCCGATCGTAAAGGATTCCTGGCTGGCGTCGTTAGCTCCTGCCCGCCGCGCCCGGCCGGCCCTGGTGATGCGCGGCCCGATGCGGCATAAATAGTGGCATGAGCCGACCTGAGCCGCGATGGCTGCTCTTGCATGGCACGCCGCTGACGCCGCAGGTCTGGGACGGCGTCGCCGGTCATCTCCGGGAGTATGGCTCCGTCTGGTCTCCGGATGTCAGCCCGGCCGCAGGCAGCCGGGACACACAAGCCGCCATGGCCGCGCACCTGGTTTCCGCCCTTGGGTCATCCCCGGAGCGGGTGCATGTGGTGGGGCACTCCTTCGGCGGGCAGATCGCGATCGACGTCGCACTGCTCGCGCCGCAGCGAGTGCAGACCCTCACCGTCATCTGCAGCCGGGACACACCCTTTGAGCCGTTCGCCGCGGCTGCCGCCCGGCTGCGGAACGGCGATCCGGTGGACGCTGGTGCCGCGCTCGGCCGGTGGTTCACGGCACCAGAACTCGGCGCTGGCGGCCCCGTGGTCAGCTATGCGCGACATTGCCTGCAGCAAGCAGACCGTGCCTCATGGGCGGCCGCGCTGGATGCCATCGCCAGTTACGACCGGGCCGATCGCGTCGGCTCGATCGACATCCCCTGTACTCTCATCGCGGCCGAATTCGATCAGGTATCCACCCCAGCGGCGATGTCGGCCCTCGCCAGGCGCCTGCCCCAGGCGACCCTGCGCATCCTGGCAGGCGCCGCGCATATGACACCTTTCACCGACCCCGCCCGGCTCAGCATGCTCCTTACTCGCGCCGCCGCGCTCCCGGCATGACGGCCCGGCCGCGGGCCAGCGCAGTGGACGAAGCCCCCACGGCAGGCCGGGATGGAACAAGAAGGCCCCCGGCAGTGGCCATCGTCGCCGTCAGGTGCGAAAATGATGTCGTGGCGCATTATGCGGACAACCCGAGACGGCAGTTCACCGCGGCATGGCAGGACGCCTCGGCCGCGCTGGGCCAGTGGCGCAAGCAGGTGGCGGAGGCGACCAACGAGGCTCTGGACAAGCTCGATCCGGCCGTCCGCGCCGCGCTGGAGGCCGCGCGCGCCGCGGTCGTCGGGAACTGGGGCGCCTGCCAGTGCCCGTGCGTCAGGGCCCACCCCAAGGACAGGGACGTGTGCGACGGCAAAGCCGTCCTGACCCGCCGGCTGCACGAGGCGGACATGCAGATATGCGCACCCTGTGCCGTAGCCCAGGGTGTCGACGAAATGCGCCGTTAGGCCCGGGCACCCGCCAGCGCCGGCTCCTGCGAACGCACCCAGGGACTGCCTCGCAGCCCAGCCGGGACTAACCGCCGTACACGCGTTGCCATGGCGGCGAGGCATGCCTCGGTGACCTTACCTTGATCTTGGTGCGCCGTAGCGCCAGCGCCCGGAGGCGCCGGCCGGGACGGAGCTGCTCAAATGCCGGTCTTCGGGCGGCCCCGCGGGTAAGTTGGTGAAACGCGTGCTCTCCGGCCAGCCTCGCGGACAAGGGCCTCGCGGGGCGCGGATAGCGCGGATCTGGTGTGCAGGGACCTGGTGTGCAGGGACCTGGTGTGCAGGGAGCCCTGGCTTGGGACAGGAGGCTGTATATGGGTGATGCGCTTGGCATCACGGTTCGTCGTGACCGCGGCTTCGTGATCGCGGCGGTCAACGGAGAGATCGACATCTCCACCGTGGCCCAGCTGCGCGAGCACCTGTTTGAGCTGGCCGAGGGCGGCGAGCCGCTGATCGTGGACCTGGAGCAGATCACGTTCATCGATTCGGCGGGGCTCGGGGCACTGGTTGGCGCGTCCCGCCGCGCCGCGGCGCGCGGCGGCAGCCTGCAGGCGGTCTGCGCCCGCCCGCAAACCCGGAAGCTGCTGTGGCTGACCGGGGTCGACCGCCGCATTCCGCTGTCCGCATCCCTAGATGGCGCACTGGCGTCCGCCGGTGACTCCCGGGACCACGGATAACAGAAAACGGCTTAGTCCGGAATTCCGCGGGTTTGCGGGGATTTGATCCCTGCGCTGCCGTCTCGCCAGGGCAACCAGGCGCCGATCCGGGGCGTCTCTTTTGAGGTGCGGCCAATCACGGCATGCGCTGAATCATACTGGTAGTCCTGTCTTTTGTAAGGGGTCATGATGACCGATTCAGACTCGGCGGTAGCGATCTACTGGGATTTCGAGAACGTGCACGCCTGTCTGATGGATGACCTGGGAGGTCAGGGCGCCTACCGGGCCGCCTGGTTCCGGCCGCAGGAACCGATCGTCGACATCGATCCAGTAGTGGAATACGCGGCGACATTCGGGCGTATTGCGGTGCATCGCGCCTACTGCAATTGGCAGTACTACGGCCGCTACCGCGATGAACTGCAGGCGCATGCGGTGGATCTGGTCCAGCTCTTCCCGCTGGCGGGCTCCAAGAATGGCGCTGATATCCGGCTTGTCCTCGATGTGGCCGACGATCTGGCGCGCCATCCGCACCTGACGCACGTCGTGGTCGTCGCTTCCGACAGTGATTACACGTCCCTGGCGCAGCGGTGCCGCAGGCAAGGCCGCTTCTTCATCGGCGTCGGCACGGCCCGGACCGCGAGCAGCTACAAATTCGCCTGCGACGAGTACCGCTTCTACCGTGACCTGGCTGCCGCCAGCGCCTCCCCCGCCGCGCCCGAGGCCGACCAGGCGGCCCAGGAACTGGCGCCGCTGGAAGATGCGGCCGACCTGGTGGTCAAGGCGGTGCGTATGCTCGCCGCCGGACGCGGCGAGTCGTGGGCGCTCAAGGCGGCGGTCCGGCCGCTGGTCAAGCGGCTCGACCCGGCCTTCGACGAGCGCAATTTCGGCTTCGCCACGTTCACCGAGCTGCTGCGGGCACTGGACGGCAGGATTGCCGAGCGGCCGGGCGAATACGATCACGAGCTCGCGGTCCGCACGGATGTCAACGGAGAAGTCCGCCCGCAGGTCAGCCTGATGGCAGCCAGCTCCACCCCCGCGGTACTGGTGGAGCGCCAGCTCCGGCGCCGGGGACTGCGCCTGCCGGCCGAACGGCGGACCATGTGGGCGGTTCCCGAGCTCATCGTCCATGCCTTCGACGCCTCCTCCACCGTGGTCGAGCCGAGCTTCGAGAGCCTGCGCATCAAGATCGAGCCAGGTATCTCTGCCCTCGGCCTGGCCATGTCCGACGTCGACTTCAACAAGATCAAGGGAATCCTGTGGCGCGGGCACGTATTCGAGGTACACGGGCATGACAAAGGGATCAGCCTGCGGGTTCCCAATCTCGAGCAACTGCGGTACCGGCTGATAGCGGTGCTGCTGGAAAATCTCGCCGATCCGGCGGAAGAGGACCCGGCGATCCTCTGCGAGGCATTCTTCGGAGCCAGCCCCACGGACGAGCAGCACGGGCTGGTCTCCCACGCGCTGCGGGAACTGCTGGAAGGCAGGAACCAGATCCAGACGGCCATACAGTGACGGCCGCAGCGTGACGCCGGCCGCTGCGGCGAGGTAAGCGGATTGCCTAATTCGTGTGCGTGTTCGGCAGGTGCTTGCCGATGTAGCCCACGTAGATCTTCCCGCTCTGGCCGGTATCGTCGTAATAGTGCATCCGGGGGGAAATGAGCCCCTTGCGGGCAATCTTAAAATGCGCCCCCATGAAGACGGTGCCATCCGGTGCGAGCTCAGCGGGAACCGGGAATTCCCGCTGCCGGCGGAACCTGGGCGAGCGCTCCACGGAGTCCGATTCCTGGGTGGAATGCGCGCCCGGCGGGTAACCGGGCCGCCCGGGCGGTGTGTGGCTCAGGTAGGCATGAACACCCTTGCTGAATTCACCGCGATGCCGTGCGTCCGCATACCCGTTCAGCACCCGGAGCACGTCCCACACCTTGGCCGCCCAGGTACCGAGCGGGTCGAGATCGTCCAGCTCGAGGGTGTTCTTGGGATCCCCGGTGAATGTGATGTAGCCGAGCATGTGCTCATCGAGGCGCTCGAGCAGCTCGGCGAATGATCCGGGAGACTGCGCGGCCGCCACGGCGGCGCGGGTCTGGTAGATGCGGCCGGACCGGGACAGGACGCTGCGGAGCCGGTCGAGCTCGAACTTCGCGCCCAGCAGTTCCGCCTGTGTCTCGGCATGGGCCAGCTGCTCGTCCTCCAGCCGGGCCCGGACCTGGTCGCGGTCGTCCTCGACCTCCTCGAGCATGTCCTGCAGGGCGGCGAGCCGTCGCGATATCTCCCGGTTACCGCGGAGCACGCCACGGCCTTCGGCGAGCAGCTCCCGGAAGCGGTTGGTCAGCTCATCAGCGCCTCCTGGTCCCCCGGGACCGGACTGGAACTCGCTGACCAGGCTGGTGAGCAGCTCACCGGCGATGGCGATCTCGCGGACCGCCGTGGTCGGGACCTGCCCGGCGAGCCCCTGGCCGACGGCTCCGGCAGACGCGGGCCGGCCAAGACGGCTGGCCGGGGCCTCCTGCATAGCGCGCAGGACGGCAGCCGGCTCTTCCCTCGACAGCGCGCGGTCGACCTGGGTGACATGCGGCGGCAAAGGCAGGTTCAGGGCCCGGTTGCGGTTGGCCCGCCCGAGCAGGTGCGCGAGCTTTCCCGGTGAGTACTCGGAGATTGTCCGGGCCAGCAGCACGCGGTGCCGCCGGGCGTCGACGGCGCTGGCCGGATCTGCCTCCGGCAGGAACGTGCGCATCGCCCCGAGCGGCACCGAATGCGACGGTGCGAACGCCTCCTCGAGCTTGGCGGCCGCCTCGGTGTCCAGCAGGTAGATCCCGCACATCCCGACGCACTCGCGGGTCAGCTGCTCGACGTGGCCGGTCAGGCGGTCGACCGGAACATCCGGGACGGGGGCGGCCACCAGGGCGCTGCCGCGCCGTCCGGGATCGCAGATCGCCGATATCAGGTCGTCGACGTCGGCCACGCTGACCAGGGCCGGCCGGGCCGTCAGCGTCATCTCGCCGTCGCGGGCGTCGGCCGCCGCCAGGATCTCCCGGACGATATGCGGGACGCCCGTCCACCACGCGTCCGCAGCGTCGACGTCCTTGGTGAGCCGCTCGTGCGATGCGGCGGGCCGGGGCGCTGACGGCGGCGCGTTGACATCGACCCAGATCCAGTCGTCCCCGGTGCCATCACTGTGCGCAGTGACGACGGTCTCCCACTGCTCTGCTCCGGATGACGATTCGGTCAGCCGGTACCGCAGCGAGCGGGAGCCGTCAGGCGGACGGAGTTCGGTCGCGACGAGCTGCGCGTGCTCGGCCACCTGGTGTACCCCGGGTGCCACGGCCGCGAAGTCGTATCCCTTGAGAGCCAGCCACGCACGGAACTGCTCCGTGGTGAGCCGCATCGCGTCCTGGCCGTGACTCAGCGAGAAAACCGACCGGTACCCAACTGCCATCCAGATCCCACTGACTTCCCGGAGCCCTGCCCGGCGAAGATGCCGAGGTCACCATGGTATCGCCGGGTCCGGCCGCCGCATTGCCGCTGCCGCGGTCAGGAAGACGCCAGCCAGGGCCGCGCCCGGTCCCGGTCGAGCCGCTCCGGTGCGCCCAGCGTCGCGATCATGAGCTGCACCGCTTCGGCGACGTCGCGGGTCAGCCTGAAGCACTGCTCCGCCGACCGGCACCGCTGCGGGCTGACCTGCTGGGCCGTCGCGACCACCACCCCGGCCAGAGCCGGGAGTTCAGCGGCGTCCGCGGGCTCGAGCGGCCAGGCGGTTCGCCCGGCCGCGGTCCCGACGCTGGTGATCTGGTCTGCTAGCCAGGTCCAGGGATCGGCGCTCAGGGCCGCGTCCCAGTGCCGGGCGGACGGCTCGTTGCCCGTGAACTGCGGGTGATAGTGCGCGACAGAAAAACTGCCTGGCGGGTCCGTGAGCCGGTCGAACAGATCGGCCCGCCACAGCGGGCGGTCGACGGTGGTGAGCTGGGACGCTGACTCGCTGCCGCGGTGCGGATGACGGACCAGCTCCCGGATCTCTATCCGCGCGCCGTGCTCCATGGAGGCGTCATCAAGGTCGATCTCGAACCAGTGCCGGATGACGACGGCCGACCGCGAAAGAGCCAGGATGTGCTGCACGGCAGGCGGTAACGGGCCTCAGCTCACGGCGCTCAGCGGGTGGACGTCATCCAGCCTGCCGACGGCTTGCCCGGCGGCGACCCCGGGCTCCGCGTCGGTACGGGCCGCCTCGGTACGGGCCGCCTCGGAATGGGGCGGCTCGGAAGCGGCTGGCTCGGAAGCGGCTGGCTCGGCCAGCGCCGCGGTCCAGCGTTCTGTGCACGCCCGCGCGTCCTTGCAGTACCAGCGGACATCGTCGCACGACGGGCCGCCGTCAGGGACCAGCAGGCCGAGCGGATGGGTGAAGCCGCACAGGGCGCACTCGGCTACATCCAGCGGCCGGACGGCGCGGCCGCCACCGGCCAGGTTCTCCTCCGGCTGGGCGAGCCGCAGGCTCGCTGGGACCTGCCGGGCCGCGAACTGCCGCGCCGGGAGCGGCCAGGCCTGCCCGGCGGCGGCAGCTGGCGTCAGGGCTGAGGTGGTACGTGGGGACATGAATCCTCCGCACGGGTGCATCGGTCACGACGCCACCATCCTCAGCCCCCGGCCGGGACGGTCACTCCGCGACGTTCGACGGCAAGCCTGCTCATACCAAGCCCGCTCAAGGTCGGCCAAAGCTCGCTCATACCAAGCCCGTTTGGCCACGGTAGCGGCTCACATTCCCGTAACTCAAGACCGAAAACGCAAATCGCTCAACTTGAGACGGATCCGTTCTTCCCGGCCGTGGCCTGGCCGGCGCAGCGTTGCGCCTGCTGGCTACCGGTAGCGGAAACCGTCGAGGAAGCGGCGGAAGACCCCGCCCTCGCGGGCGAGGGCGGGACCGGGCGCGGGCGTAAAGGTCCGCTGGCGGGCGACGGGCTGGTCGTAGTCGGTACGAGCGATGGCGTCGACGATCTGCCCCTCATCGAAATCTTCGGAGCCGTCGATCTGCGGCACGTAGCCGACGAGCATGCCGTCGCGCATGACCTGGGCTTCGAGGCCTGCCGTGCCGTCGGTATCCCACTCGGCCTCGCGGCCGCCTGGCAGCGACACGCGCACCCCGAACTGACCCACGCCGCCACGGAGCAGGTGAGCGTTGACGCCGCGGTCGCGCAGCGCGTCGACCACCCGGCGGGCCCGGAATTCGTCCATAACAGGAAAATACCGCTCGTTTCTGAAAGGTCGCTGGAGGCGGGCTTCAGGGCTTCAGGGACGCACGCCGGCGGGCCCCGGCGATCGTCCCGGCGGGACATAACCCGCACACGCGCAGCGTCGCCACATTTCCACCGAACCCTCCCGGACCTGGCAGGACTCCGGCGTGCGGTGGGAGACAGCGGTGTGCCCGCAGCGGACGCACATCTTCGCGGACGGCACCGACAAAGAGTGGTATTGCCAGAGCAGGTCAGCCCCGACGGACAGCCAGAACAGGAAGTAGCCCAGAGCGATGACGAGGCTGAACACCTCGTACTGGGCACCTCCGCCGGCGGAAGTCAGCGCGAAGCCGGCCGCCAGGATGGCGGGAATGATGAAACCGGACGAGCCCCACCGCAGCGCGCTGCTTACCCGGCGGGGGGCCAGCGGCGGCTGGACTTCGGGCGGCCGGGACGGGATGGCGTCCGTCACCACGGCCAGTTCCGCGTAGGTGCGGGAGGTGAACGCCTGCGCGATCCGCGCGTCGAACTCGTCCTTGGTCAGCTGCCCACGCACGAACGCGGCCTGGAGCGCCTCGACCGCCTGCTCACGGTCGGCATGGGACGCCCGCAGGGGGCCGCGCCCCGCCGCGGCTGCGGCCGGGGTGTCTGGGGGTCCTGCCATCACGGCGCCTCTCCGGGAGGGGTCAGACTTCAGCGTAACCCGGGGCCGGCCAGGTAGGCCAAATCGCGTCAGTCAGGCCCGCCGTCCAGTAGCGCGCCCAGGATGCGGACCAGGCTGGCGATGTCGCCGGGCGGCAGGTTCCGCACCGGGGCCGGCGGATCATCCAGGATCCGTTCGGCCAGCCGCGCCTGCTCGTGCCCGGACGGGGTGATGGCGACGATCTTCGACCGGCGGTCACCGGAGCTGACCGTGCGGGTCACCAGCCCGCGGCGCTCGAGGTCGTCCACCACGACGGTCGTGTACGGCGGGTCGGTGTACAGGGCAGCCGCCAGCTCGCGCAGGGTCACCGGGCCCCGGGCGATCCGGCGCAGCGCCTTGGCCCGGACGAAGCTCATGCCGAGCGTCTCGCAGACCTGCTTGCGCCGGTCGTAGCGGTCGGTCACCAGCGCCCGCATGGCCTGCCACGCCTGCGCCGCCGGCTCGCCCGCGACCGGCTCGCCCGCAACTGGCTCGCTCGCGACCGGCTCGCCTGTGACCGGCTCGCCCGCAACCGCTGTGTTTCCGGCCGGTTCGTCCGTGACAGGTTCTCTGGTGACCGCGGGGGTCATGGCACCTCCACCTCCCGCGCCGTCCGGGCCGGCGGGATCTCGCCAGCCTCCTCGAGCCGGGCGGCGGTGCGGGCCGCGGTGCCTAGGGCCCACTGGCCCGTCGTGACGATGCCGAGCACCAGGATGACCGCGCCGCAGGCGGCAATGATCCACCAGCAGGGCTGGCTGGCCGCCACGAAGCCGGTGCGCAGCGAGCCGTGCAGGCCGCCATCCAGCACCGAGCCCATGACCGCGACGCCGAGCGAGATGCCGACCTGCCGGCTGGTGGATGCGACACCGGCCGCCACGCCTGCCTGCTGCCGTGGCATGCCGGACACCGCGGTATTGGTGATCGGCGCGTTGACCAGGCCGAACCCGATGCCGAACGCGATGAAGGTGACGACCAGGAAGCCGGTGCCTGTCGTGTCGGTCAGCCTGGTGAGCAGGAGGCCGCCGACGACGACGGCGACACCGGCCGCCACCATCGGGATCCGCGGTCCCCGCGCGGCGACGATCCGGCCGGCCAGCGGCGCCAGGATCGCCAGCGTAATGGCCATCGGGAACAGGTACAAGCCCGCCTTCAGCGGGCTGAATCCCCGGACGTCCTGCAGGTACAAGGTAGTGAGGAACAAGAATCCGCCCAGTGCCGCGAACGTGCTCACCGCGGTGGCTGTCGCGCCGGAGAACGGAGCGCTGCGGAAGAACCTCGGGTCGATCAGGGGATCGGCCCGCCGCAGCTCGTAGGGGACCAGGACGAGCAGCGCCGCCAGGGTGACGCCGAACAGGACCAGGATCTTCACCGATCCCCAGCCCGAGGTGGGACCCTCGATGATCGCGTAGGTCAGCGAGGCGAGCGCCATGATGACCAGGATCTGGCCGAGCGGGTCCACCCGCCGGTGCCGCTCGGCCCGGGACTCGGGCACGAACAGCGCGGTCAAGATGATGCCCGCGATGCCGACCGGGATGTTGACCCAGAAGATGCCCCGCCAGCCGACCGAGTCGACCAGGACGCCGCCTAGGACCGGCCCCAGGGCCATGCTCAGTCCGAAAACGCCGCCCCAGACGCCGATGGCCTTGGCCCGTTCGCGCGGGTCGGTGAACGTGTTGGTGATGATCGACATCGCCACCGGGTTGAGCATCGAGCCGCCCACCGCCTGCAGCATCCGGAAGGCGACCAGCCAGCCCAGGCCCGGCGCCAGGCTGCACGCCAGCGAGCCAAGCGTGAACACGGCCAGCCCCACCTGGAACGTCTTGCGCCGCCCGACCCGGTCCGCCGTGGACCCGGAGAACAGCAGCAGGCTGGCGAGCACCAGCGTGTACGCGTCGATGGTCCACTGCAGGCCGGAGACGGACGAGTGCAGCTCACGTCCGATCGACGGCAGCGCCACGTTCACGATCGTGCTGTCCAGGCCGACGATGAACAGGCTCATGCAGCAGATGCCCAGGACGAGGAACCGCCGCCTGCGGCTGAGGTCGGGCACTTCGGCTTCCCCCTAGCAACCCGATGCTTATGGTCCTACAACAGTTGCTAGTTTACAACTAAATCGCCGGGCCCTGTTCTCGGCCCCCGGCGGGGGTGCGCCGGGCGGTGAGGAACAGGCTTACGAGCTCGTCGGTGGTGGTGGCGTCCTCGGGCGCCTTGTCGTCCCGCCAGCGCCCGGTGAACCGCGGGAAGCGCATGGCCAGGCCGGCGTCTTCGGCGATCCGCCCCCAGGCGGCGGTGTAGTTCGGGGACAGGGTGAGCTCGGCGCTGAGGATCTCCAGCACCAGCCGGGGCTCGAACCACACGTCGGGCTGCTGCCGCGCGTCGACCCGGGCGGGCCGGCCCGGACGGGCCAGCGGCGCCAGCCGCTCGTGCAAGGTGGCCAGGTCGGCGTCAGAGAACCCGGCGCCGCACTTGGTCACCGCGCGGAACAGGCCGGCGGCCGGATCCCAGGCGGCCAGCAGCACCGCGCCGTACACGCCGGTCCGCCGGCCGCGGCCGGCGAACGCGCCCACCACGACCAGGTCGACGGTGTCCGACAGCTCGGTCCGGTAGTCGCGCTTGAGCTTGATCCAGTTCCAGCCCCGGGCCCCGGCCTGGTAAACGGACTCCGGGCCGACCGCCTTGCACACCAGCCCCTCGCAGCCGTCGGTGACCGCCTGGGCGAACGCCGCCTCCAGGGCGGCCGGATCGCCGACCTCGACGGCGGTGGTGAGCCGCAGCCGGGGCGAGACGGTGATCGCCTCGGCCAGCCGGGCCCGCCGCTGCGGATAGGGCAGCCGGGTCAGGTCCTGGCCGTCGGCGTACAGCAGCTCGAAGCAGAACAAGCCGACAGGAACATCCCGAACGGCCTGGTCAATGCCGTGCTTACGCCGCCGGAGCATCACCTCGCCGAACGGCCGCAGCTCGCCCGCCGCCGCGTCGTAGGCGACCACCTCCCCCTCGCAGATCGCCTCGCGGGGCCCCAGCCCGTCGGCCAGCATCGCCACGACGTCGGGGAACTGTGAGCTGACGCGTTCCTGCCGACGGGTGAACAGCTCGATCCGGCCGTCCGCGGTGCGGTGCGCCTGGACCCGCACGCCGTCGTACTTGTACTCCGCCGCGCACCGCCCGCCCAGCTTGGCCAGGATCTCCCCGGCGTCCGACAGCCGCTGGGCCAGCATGACCCGCACCGGGTTTCCCGGCCGCACCGGCAGCTCTTCCACCGCGGTCAGGCCGCTGCTGACCAGGACGGAGGCGACGCGGCCGAGGTCGCAGCAGATGTTGTAGGCGCGTTCCAGCACCGGCCGGGCGGCCCGGCCGCCCGCGTAGACCTGGGCCAGCGCGTCCAGGATGGTGGGGGTGCCGATGCCCAGCCGCAGGTTCCCGGTGACCAGGCGGAGCAGATACCGGCCCTCCAGCGGGGTGGCCTCGCCGAGCAGGCCGCCCAGCAGCTCCAGCTTGCGCCCCTGCGAGCCCGCCCCCTCCGCCACGGCGATCTGGCGCAGCGTGCTTATCACGACCTCAACGTCCAGCCGGGGCGGGTGGGGGGCCGCGGCGGCCATCAGCTGCTCGGCGGCCTGGCCCAGGTCACCGGCCTCCCGCACCCGGGCCGCGACCTCCGGCGCCCCGGTGCCGGTGGCGGTGGCCAGGGCCCGGATGGCGAGCTTTTCGGCCAGGCCGAGGTCCAGGCCGACGTACTCCGGCACGATCAGGCCCTGGCACAGGTAGCACACTTCTGGCAGCAGGTCCGCCGGGGTCTGCGCCAGCAGCGCGGCCAGCCGCTCGATCAGCGCCAGCCGCCCGGTGAGCTGCTCCAGGTCACGATAGGCCTCGGCCACGATCCGGTACCGCATGAGGCTGCTCCCCCGATTACTGGCCCGATTGATGGACGTGGTTATCGCAGCGCGTTCGGTCTCATGACGGCACGGGTCACCCGGGCGTGCTCGCGCATGGTCTCCGTGCCGTCCGCACCGGGCTGGCGGCCGAAGCCGCAGTACATGGCCACGCCGAAGCCGGCCAGGTAGCGGGAGGCAGTGGCGTGCCTGCGGCGCAGGCCGGCCTCGCCGTCGATGGGCAGCACGATGCCGAGGAACACCCGGGCGTCGCCGGGTTCCAGGTCGGCCAGCGGCCGGAAGAAGCTGCGGTCCTCGCTGCGCAGGTACCGCGGGCCGGCCAGGTGCAGCCAGTCCACCGGGCGGCCGGAGTTCGCGACCGCGAAGTTCGCCATCCGGACCAGCAGCGCCATGTCGCGCGCCTCGTACATCGGCCATTCCGGGAACGTGCCGTAACACAGGTGGTAACCGACCAGGGTCTCCTGCGGGATCAGCCGGGTCAGCCGGGTGACCGGCCCGGCGAACCGCTCCCAGGCTCCCTCCGGGGTCCAGGCCAGCACCCGCTCCAGGTCCTGGGTCTCATAGGCCAGGTCCCACTGGATGGCCAGGTCGCCGGGCGGGACAGCCGCGGTCAGCCGGGCCAGTTCCCGGGCCGCCAGGTCCTCGAACGCCCGCGCCGCGACCGGGTAGTCGGCGGCGAAGTCGGCCTTGAAGCCGTTCAGGGCGCTGGCCGGGAACGGCAGCCCGACCTGGAACCGCAGGTGGGCGGGGATCACGCCGTCCTCGCGCAGCCCGCGGAACACCTGGTACCCGGCGATCGCGTCGTCGATCCGCGGCCAGGAAGCCCAGTGCAGCCCGGTGACGCCGGGCCGGATGGCGAATACCGGGGTCTCGTAGGCGTGCCGCGGGATGCCGGTCGGCGACGCGGTCTCCTCGACCACGATCACGTCCGGGTTGGGCCGGACGAGCCGCTCCCGCTCGTAGCCGACCCAGGCCGCCCGCGGGCCGGTCTCGCCGTCCGGCAGCGCGAACACCAGGTCGCCGAAGAACCCGGCCGCCGAGCGCAGCGCCGCCTCGGCCGAGTCGGCCGGCAGGCTCCCGACCAGCAGCAGCTCACTGTTCACCCGCGGCGCCATCGCCGCCTCCCGTCTGTATCAGCCATCTGGGTCAGCCATCTGGGTCAGCCGTCTATGTCAGCCATCTGGGCCAGGGTCCAGATGGTGGTGCGCTTGATATCGCTATCTTCCACTGCGCCCAGGCCGGGCACGTCGTAAGTGGCCAGCGAGACCAGGCGGTCGCGCGGCAGGTAGGCCCGGCCGAAGTCCCCCGCCAGCACCGCGGCCCCGCGGGCCCGGCCGCGTTCCAGGAACCGCGTGACCCGGCCGGCCAGGTCACGCTGGTAGAACGCGTCGGCGGCCAGCATCAGGACGGCGTCCAGGGCCGGCGTCCCGCCGGAGTCCGGGGTGCCGGAGTCCGGGATGCCGGAGTCCGGGGTGCCGGAGTCCAGGATGTCTGCGCAGACGGCCGTGACGGCGACGCCGTTCGCCGCGGCATTGAGGGTGATGGCCGCCACCGCGAGCGGGTCGATGTCGTAGGCGGTGACGGTGTCCGCGCCGGCCCAGGCCGCGGCGATCGCCACCAGCCCCGATCCCGAGGCGACGTCGATCACGCGCCGGCCCGCGACCACCTCGCGATGATCGAGCAGGTAGCGGGCCAGCGCCTGGCCGCCGGCCCAGGCGAAGGCCCAGAAGGGCGGGTCCAGCCCGGTCTGCCCGGCCGCGAGCTCGGTGCGCTGCCACAGGCCCATCGGCTCGGCGGCCTGGTACAGCGAGATCTCCGGGACCAGCGGCACCGGGCCGAACCGGGTGCCGGCCCGGATGATCTCCAGCGGAGACGAGGACGGCCGCACGTCACCCATCATGACGTCACGAGCCGGACCGGCGGCGGGCGGCCTCGCCGGGGGCAGGGACGCCGGGGCATGATCAAGAGCGGGCGGGGCACGTCGCAGGCGGGAGGATCACAGCGATGGAACTGATCGTCGAGGACGCGGTGGTGATCACCATGGCGCCGGGCGCGGAGCCGGAGCCCGGAGCGGGCGGCGCGCTGCTGGTCCGGGACGGGCTGATC
>JBAPYC010001025.1:0-2731 GCA_049284535.1 Streptosporangiaceae bacterium | reverse complement strand
GTGGCCGGCCGGCCGCCGGGAGCGGCCGTCCCCGGCTAGCAGGGCCAGTTCTCCGGCAGTCCGGACGCCATGGGATGGACGATCGCCAGGGCGCCGCGGCGTCTGCGTCCGGCTGCCGGCGAGCGAGTCCGCCTCGGCCAGCAGACCGCGCAGGCTGCCGGCCAGGTCGGCGCGGAAGCTGGCCGAGGTGAGCTGCATGGCCCGGGCTGCTAGTCCGGGCCGGGTCTCGGGCCGGGCCCCGGCGGCGAGCTGGCGGTCGAATCGCGCCGCCAGGCCACGGGCGAGCAGCCGGTGCCAGAGCCGCAGCCGCCGCAAGACCAGGCGACCGGAATCGTCTTCAAGCAGGACATACATCACGCATCTCCTCGCGGTGACCTTTAAACCGAGTATACTAGTCACGCATGACCAGTAAAAGTTTTTTAATGGTCAGCGGAGACTTGATGGTCAGCACAGACAAGGAGGCCGGTGATCGTGGCCACTAGCCTGGCCGGCACAACGCTGCCGCCGTGGGCTTCCCACCTGGAGCACAAGCTGGCCCCGCCACCGCTGCTGCTCGTACAGGCGTTCGTCAACACGGTCGACCTGGAGCTGGGGACCGACATCCTGGCCCGGGCCGACGACGCCCGTGACTGGCTGGCCAGTGCCGGGCTGGCCAGCACGGAGCCGGAGGGCACCGAGCCCGCCGCCGGCCTGCGGCTGGCCCGCGAGGTCAGGGAGAGTATCCGGGCGATGATCGCGCGCAACACCGGCCGGGAGCCGCTGACCGAGGACGAGCTGCGGCCGCTGCGGCAGGTGGCGCTCGACGCTCCCCCGCACCTGGAGCCGGCCGCCAGCGGCGAGATCCGGCTGGAGGTGGCGTCCTCCGGGCACCGCATCGCCGCCGGCCTGGCCGGGCTCCTGGTCACGATCCGCGACGCGCAGGCCGACGGCAGCTGGGACCGGCTCAAGGTGTGCGGGAACGCGGACTGCCAGTGGGCGTTCTACGACCGGTCGCACAGCCTCCGGGGCGCCTGGTGCGACATGGCCTCGTGCGGCAACCGGCTCAAGAACCGGAATCTGCGCGCCCGCCGCGCCCAGGACGGCTGATCGTCGGTACTGATAGCGAAGGGTGTGCGCATTGGAGATCGTGATCGACGACCTCGCCGGCCCTCAGATAGCCAGCTTCCTGCAGGAGCACGTGCGTGAGATGCTGTCCGTGACGCCGGTCGAGAGCAAGCACGCCCTGGATCTGGACGCGCTGCGCCAACCGGAGATCACGTTCTGGTCGGTCCTGGACGGCGGTGCCGTGGTCGGCTGCGGGGCGATCAAGAGGCTGGACCCGGTCCACGCCGAGGTGAAGTCGATGCGGACCTCATCCGCGCGCAAGCGCAGCGGGATCGCATCCCTGCTGCTCGGCCACATCATCACCGAGGCCAGGGCAATGGGGTTCACCCGGCTGAGCCTGGAGACCGGCTCGGCCGGGTTCTTCGCGCCCGCGCGGCGGCTGTATGAGAAGTTCGGCTTCGAGTACTGCGGGCCGTTCGCGGACTACCGGCCCGACCCGAACAGCGTGTTCCTGACCAGGACGCTGTAGGGCGAAAACCGGGTGCGCCGGCCTGGGGCGGCGGTTTACCGTAGCGGACATGCAGCGCGCAGGCCTGACCACGACGCCGGTACCGGTCCCGGCGCGCTGATTCGGTTCATTTATCAAGCCCCGGGGCGAGCAGCCCCGGGGCTTGACGCGTTCTGGTGGCCGTTTGCCCGGTTGTCCCGCCGAGGAGGCCACCATGAAAGACCACCGCAAGCTCGGCCGCGAGCTCGGGCTGTTCGGTACCGACCCGCTGATCGGAGCCGGGCTGCCGTACTGGCTGCCCGCCGGCGCCGCGGTCCGGCATGCACTGGAGGAATACCTGCGCGAGCTGGAACGCCAAGCCGGTTACCAGCACGTCTACTCGCCCGTGCTGGGCAAGCGCGAGCTGTATGAGCTGTCCGGGCACTGGGCGCACTACCGCGACGGCATGTACCCGCCGATGACACTGGCCGGGGAGCAGGTCCTGCTGCGGCCCAGCCTGTGCCCGCATCACGCGCTGATCTACCGGTCCCGCGGGCGGAGTTACCGCGAGCTGCCGTTGCGGCTGGCCGAACTGGGCGGCCAGTACCGGGCCGAGCTGTCCGGGACCCTCGGCGGGCTGACCCGGGTCCGGGCGATGCAGCTGAACGACGCGCACATCTTCTGCGCGCCTGGCCAGGTCGCCGACGAGGCCTATGCCGCGCTGCAGCTGATCAGGCAGGCTTACGCCGCACTCGGCCTCGAGCCAGTCCGCTTCCGGCTGTCGCTCCCGGGCCCGGGCAGCAAGTACGTGGGCCCGGCGGAACTGTGGGAACGGGCGGCCGCCGAGCTCACCGGCGTCCTGGAGCGCTCCGGCCTGCCCTGGGAAGCCGGGCCGGGGGAAGCCGCCTTCTACGGGCCGAAGATCGACGTGCAGGTGGCCGACCGCTCCGAGCGGGAGGTGTCCCTGTCTACCGTCCAGGTTGACTTCTGCCAGCCCGGGCAGTTCGGCCTGGAGTACGCGGGCGCGGACGGAGCCCGGCACCGCCCGGTCATGGTGCACCGCAGTCTCGTGGGCAGCATGGAACGGGCGGTGGCGCAGCTGACCGAGCGGCACGGCGGCGCCTTTCCCGACTGGCTCGCGCCCGAGCAGCTCGTGGTGCTGCCGCTGACCGGCGCCCAGCAGCCGGCCGCGGACGCCGT
>JBAPYC010001024.1:0-1589 GCA_049284535.1 Streptosporangiaceae bacterium | reverse complement strand
CGGCCAGGCCGGCGCCGTCGCTGACCGCTACCGCCGCGTCCAGGCCGCCGCTCAGGTAGGGCCAGGCCAGCGCGGACGGCGTGCCGCAGTTGAGCCCGGCCATGGCCGTCACCGTGGTCGGCACGCTGGCCGGCTCGCCCCGGACCAGGCTGGCCAGGATGCCTGCCGCGCTGGCAGGCTCCACCGTCAGCAGTGCTGGCGAGCCCGTGACCGGCCGGCCGCGGTAGTGGATGACCCCGGCCTGGGCCAGCGAGCCGACGCCTGCCGGGATGACGACCAGCCCGGGCCCGGCCGTACGGGCGTGGTCCAGCTGGGCATCGATCTCCTCGAACAAGGTCGAGTAGCCCTCCACGATCCAGCCCGGAACCTGCTCATATCCGCCCCAGGCGGTGTCTTGCACCAGTACGGCGGAGGGCCCGCGCGCTGCCTTGGCTGCCTGCCGCACCGCCTCGTCGTACGAGCCTGCCACGTGCGTGACCTGCGCTCCTTGCGCCGCGATGGCGGCCACGGCGTCGGGGTGCACACCGCTGGGCACGAACACGCGGGCCTGCTGGCCGAGTCGGCGCGCCATCCAGGCCAGCGCCCGGCCGTGGTTGCCGTCCGAAGCCGTGACCAGGAGTACGGGGTCACCGGACGGCCGGCCCGACATGATCTGGTGGACCGCCCAGGAAGCGCCCAGCACCTTGAACGCGGCCAGGCCCATGCGGGCGGACTCGTCCTTGACCCAGACCCGGCCGACTCCCAGCTCGGACGCCAGCTCCGGCACCTCGGTCAGCGGGGTGGGCGCGTAACCGGGCAGCATCTGGTGGAAGGACCGGGCCCGGGCCGGGGCGGGCGAGCAGGTCCAGGTCCGGGCGGCGGGCCGGGCGAACCAGGGCAGGTCCGGCGGGGAACAGATCACCCGACCACCATGCCCGGCCAGGCGGCACGGCGGCGCCGATTCCTTCGTGATCTTCGTCGCAGCCCGCTGTGCTAGCCCGTTTGCCGCAGCCGTCCCGGCCGCGTGGCCCCGGCGCGGCTCCTGACCCCGTCCTGGCCCGGCCGCGGCGCGGTCCTGGCCGGGCCACGAGCTGCGGCAAAACGAGACACCGCCTGCTGGTCACCCCCCTTGTGCTGCTCCCGCGGGTTGGCACCCGCGATAAGCGCTTGGCACCCCCTGCGGCGTCGGGCATTGTGGACCAGGTGAGCACTCCGGAGCCGCCGCCGGTGGATACCGAGGATCTCCGCGGGCTGGCGCGCGGCCTGCGGATGCTGGTCGAGATCGCGGCCCAGACCCTGTCCGAGGACGTCGGCCCGTCCGAGCTGGCTCAGCGGGTGACCGGGCACCTGGGCTGTGACCTGACCGCCGTGGTGCCGGTGACCGAACGGTTCCCGGTCTGGGAGAACGTGAACCTCCAGGCCGGTGTCGACGCTTACCTGGCCGCTCATCCGGTGGCCGGCCCAGGTGAGCCGGAGTGGTTCGGCGTGCCGGGCGGCCAACACCGGGCGCACGAGAACCTGCTGGCGGTGATCAGCGGCTCAGCGGGCAGCTGGTTCCGGGCCGGGCCGTTCGCGGCCCGGCTGAGACCGGCCGCCGCCAGGGCAGCCTC
>JBAPYC010001023.1:0-4932 GCA_049284535.1 Streptosporangiaceae bacterium | reverse complement strand
CCAGTCCGGTGGCCACTCCGGCCAGCTCGGACGTTGCCGCGCGCGGGTTGACCGCGAGTACGGGCGCCCGGACGAACATGGCGCCGAACCAGGCCACCAGGAAATCGATGGAGTTCGGTGCGGCCAGCACGACCCGGTCGCCGGGCCGGATCCCGGCTTCGCGCAGGCCGCCGGCCACGTGCCGGGCCCGGTCCAGCACGGTGGCGCGGGACGCCGTGCCACCGGGGGTGCGGACCCAGTCCTGGTCCGGCCACAGCTCGGCGCTGCGGATCAGGAATTCGGGGACGGTCTGGCGCGTCTCGTCAATGCCCATGTCCTGGCCCTAACCTCGTGGCGTGGCAATAGATGACCGCATCAACATCCAGAAGCTGCAGGTTTTCGACCGCGTAGTGAGCCTGGGCGGCATCAGCCGCGCCGCCGACCAGATGAAGGTCGCGCAGCCCGTGGTGACCGAGCACATCCAGTCTCTCGAGCGCCGCCTGGGCGCCCGGCTGTTTGAGCGGGAGGGCCGGCGGCTGGTGCTGACCGAGGCGGGCCGGACGGCCCACGAATGGTGCACCGACGTGCTGCGCCGGACCCGGGAGTTCGACCGCGAGCTGCAGGGCCTGGCCGACGGCCTGCGCGGGTCCATCGTGATCGGCACCAGCATGTCGACCGGCAGCTACGAGCTCCCGTCGCTGCTGAGCGCGTTTGGCCGCCGGCATCCGGACGTGCGGATCCGGGTCGACGTGACCGGCGCCGAGCACGCCATCGAGGCCACCATGACCGGCCGCAACGACCTGTCCGTGGTCGCCGTGCAGAGCCCGCCCGCGCTCGCGTCGCTGGTCTCGGAGCAGATCGGCGAGGACGAGGTAGTGCTGGTGGCACCGCCGCGGGGCATCACCGCCGAGCAGATGCTGACGGTCAAGGAGCTCGCCCCGCTCCCGTTCGTGGAGGCCCAGGGCGGGTCGCTGCGCCGGATCTTGATTGACAGCCAGTTTGAGGCGGTCGGGCTGCCGTCCCGCCGCGTGGTCATGGAGTTCGGCCACCCCGAAGCCATCAAAACGGCGGTGGCCAGCGGCGTCGGGGTGGCCTGCCTGTTCCGCAGCGCCGTGCGCCGCGAGCTGGAGAGCGGCGAGCTGCGCGAGATCGCCGTGCAAGGAGTGCGCATCGCCGCGCCGGTGTGGCTGGTGCACCGGCGCAACCGCACGCTGTCGCCGGTGCATACCGAGCTGATGGCCGAGATCCGCTCGTACTTCGCCGGCCCGTAGTCCCGCGGCCCCCGGCGCGCCGGGATCGGTCACACCCGGACCAGGCTCTTGGAGCCGAACAGCCCGGTCGGCAGGATCCACAGCAGGACCAGCAGCAGGCCGTAGGCCACGATGTCGGTGTAGTCGCTGCCCACGTAGACCGAGACGAGTGTCTGGACCAGGGCCAGCACGATCGAGCCGACCGCCACCCCGGCCAGCGAGTCGAGGCCGCCGATGATGATGGCCGGGAACACCATGATGCCCAGCGAGGGCAGCGTGGACGGGTCGATGACGGTGCCGACGGTGTAACCGACGCCGGCCGCGCCCGCGGCGGCTGCGGAGATGCCCCAGGCCAGCGCGGAGATGCGGCTGACCCGGACGCCACCGTAGGCGGCCAGCGAGCTGTCGTTGGCCACCGCCCGCATCCGCAGGCCCACGGGGGTGCGGTAGATCAGCGCGAACAGGGCACCGATCAAGACGATCGCCAGGACGATGGTGAGGATCTGGGCGTCGGTGATGCGGATCCCGCTGAACAGAATGTGCGGCTTGGGTGGCAGCAAGTTCTTGGGCTCGAACAGGTTCGAGCCCCAGCCCAGGGCGATAGCCGACTCGATGGCTGTGCCCAGCCCGACCGTGGCCAGCGAGACGAACAGCAGGTCGTAGCCGGCTGGCCGGAACAGCGTGAGGTAACACAGTGCCCCGGCCAGCCCCACCGCGATGGTGGCCACAATGAGCCCGGCCCACAGCCCGAAACCGGCGTTGGTCAGGCTGTAGAAGATGAGCGAGCCCAGCAGGAAGAACGCGCCCTGGGCGAAGCTCAGCACCCCGGTCGCCCGGAACATGACCACGAAGCCCACCCCGATCAGGGAGTAGACCGCGCCCAGGGTCAGCGTGGTGACGAGGATCAGCGCGCCCATCTGCTGGTGCCTTTCTCAGCTAGCCGGAATCGGGTTGGACGGCACGTCGGCGCGCAGCTGCACGGCGTCGTTCTTGCTGGCGGACCACTGGTAGAGCTGGAACGTGGTCTGCGGGTAGTGCCGACTCGAGGTGTAGGAGTAGTCGGTGTTGATCCCGGGCAGGTTGACCGAGACCTTCTCCAGCGCCGTGTTCACCTCCGCGTTGGTGCAGGAGGCGCCGCAGGTCTTGAGCGCGTCGATCAGCGCCTCGGCGGCGGCGTAGGTGATGGCGATGGACTGCCCGTTGATGGCGCTCTTGCCGGTGATGCCCTGCTGCTTCAGCGCGTTCACGTAGCTCGTCACGGCCGGCTCGGTCGAGGTCGGGTCGACGAACGGGTTCAGCGACATCTCGTAGATGTTCGGGTTCTTCAGCAGTATCAGCTGCTGGTAGGAGGCGGTGGTCGCCTCGGCGACGATCGGCACCTTGGAGCCCGAGTTGGTGAGCGACTGGGCCAGCGACTGCAGTTGCTGCGGGATGATCTGCTCAACCACCACGTTCGCCCCGCTGGAGATCACCTTGCTGGCGTCCACGGACAGGTTCAGCTGGGACTGGATCGTGTCGGTCAGGACGACCTGGCCGCCGTCCGCCTTGATCTTGGCCGCGACCGCATTGAACAGCGGCGTATTGCTGGAAGACTGCAGGTAGACGATGGCCACCTTGGGGTGGGCGATGTTGAGCGGCTTGCCCTCGATGATCGAGGTCATGCCGTCGACCTCGGTGACCTCCGCGCCGTACTCGGTGTAGATGTAGGGCTCCGGTGGCTGCAGCTGCTCCGGGTCCACCGTGCCGCACAGCAGCGCGATCTGGTGGGCCTTGGCCACCGGCACCTGGGCCTGGCAGTTGTTGGCCAGGATGTCGCCGAAGCTGGCGATGACGTTGTTCTCGGTGGCCAGCTTGGTCAGCGCCGCCACCGCCGTGGTGGCGACGTTCTGGGTGTCGCTGGTGACCAGGTTCAGCTTGCGGCCGTCGATGCCGCCCGCGGCGTTGACCTGGCTGAAGGCGGCCTTGATGCCCTCGATCTCGCCCGTGACGATGGCGGCGGCCGGCCCGGTGATGCCGGCGGCCAGGCCGATGTTGTAGGGAGCCTTGCTCGATCCGGAGGTCCCGTCAGAGCCCGAGCTGGAGCCCGACGAGCCCGAGCTGGAGCAGGCGGCGGTGAGCAGGATTAGCGACGACGCGAGAGCCGCGGCGGCCCCGTACCGGCGGTGTTTCATATGCGTTACCCCTTCGTTGGGCATGTTCGCTGGACTGATGCGGGGACTGGATCCCGTGGTCATCCCATGTAGGCGGCGATGACCTCGGGATTTTTCAGGACGTGCTCAGGCGTGCCGTGCGTGAGTGGCTTGCCGTAAGCGATGGCGTACAGGTTGTCGGACACGGCCGAGATGAAGCCCACGTCGTGGTCGACGATGAGCATCGTCCGGATCGTCTGCTTGAGGGCGCGCAGGTGGACGATCATGTCCGCGCGCTCGGCGGCGGACAGGCCCGAGGTCGGCTCGTCCAGCAGCAGCATGTGCGGTTCGCTGACCGTGGCCCGGCAGACGTCCACGAGCTTGCGCATGCCGTAGGGGAGGGAGCGCAGCAGCCGGGCCCGCTGCTCCCACAGGCCGATAGCCTGCAGGGAGGCCACACACCGCTGGTCCGAGGCCGCTCCGGTCCGCGGTGCCCCCGCGGCGGCCATCCCCAGCCGGACGTAGTCCCAGACCGAGAAGTCGGCGAACCCCTCGGCCAGCTGGAACGTCCGGGCCACGCCGATGGCGGCGATCTGCTCGCCCTTGCGGCCGGTCAGGGCCTGGCCGCGGAAGCGGACCTCTCCGCGAGAGGGCCGGACCAGGCCGCACACGGCGTTCAGGAGGGTGGTCTTGCCCGCTCCGTTCGGCCCGATGATGCCGAGCGTGGTGCCAGCCTCGACCGTGACCGCGATGCCGTCCAGCGCGTGCACCCCGCCGAACCGGACGGCCAGGTCGTCGATTTCCAGCTCGGCCGTCACAGCCCCGCCTTCCGTATCGTGTCGCCGCCGGCGCCCGCCCCGAAGTAGGCCGTCTCGAGCGCGTCCTCGGGCAGGTCCTGCGGCAGGCCGCGCCACATGACCTGGCCGTTCTCCAGCACCGCGAGCTCGTCGGCGATGGCCGCGGCCACCGGCGCGTTCTGCTCGACCAAGATGACCGCGCAGCCGGTGGCCTCCCGGATCGCCACGATGGCCTTGCCTACCTCGGCCACCGCGATCGGCGCCAGGCCGAGGGACATCTCATCCACCAGCAGCAGCCGGGGTTGCCGGAGCACGGCCACGGACAGCGCCAGGAACTGCCGCTCGCCGCCGCTCAGGCTGGCGGCGTAACTGTCGAGCCGGTGCTCGAGCATGGTCAGGCCGGTCTTGCGGAGCGTCTCGGTCACCGTCTTGCCGCGCGCCCCGGCCAGCGCGAAGTGCTCGCGGACGGTCAGCGCCGGGAACACCTTGCCCTGCTCGGGTACCAGGACCACACCGTGCCGCGTGCAGAACTCCGGCGAGCGCCCGGCCAGCTCGGTGTCGCCGATCCGGACGCTGCCGCTGACCCGGACCCGGTCGCCGGGCGGGAAGCCGCCGATCGACTTCAGCAGCGTCGACTTCCCGGCTCCGTTGCGGCCCAGGATGCCCAGGATCTCGCCGTCGCGCACCTCGAGGCTGACGTCCTGTACGGCCACGCCGGCCCCGGCGCAGCGAACAGTCAGCGACGAGATTGCCAGGACGGACTGCCCCGTGCTGGCC
>JBAPYC010001022.1:0-2036 GCA_049284535.1 Streptosporangiaceae bacterium | reverse complement strand
TGCGCAACCTGCTGTACGGCCAGCAGGCCAGCCCGGTCCGCAAGATCTACGGCCGCCCGGACAACCCGTCCAACCCGGCGCCGCCCGAGGCGCACCTTGAGGTGTTTCCCTACGTGTTCACCGCGGCCCGGCTCACCGAGCACCACACCGCGGGCGGCATGAGCCGGCAGCTGCCTTACCTGTCCGAGCTGCAGCCGGCCCTGTTCGTCGAGGTGTCACCGGAACTCGCGAGCGAGCGCGGCCTGCGGCACCTGGACTGGGCCCACGTGATCACCAGCGGCACCGCGGTCGAAGCCCGGGTCTTCGTCACCGACCGGATGGTCCCGCTGCGGGTGGACGGCCGGGTGGTGCACCAGGTCTGGATGCCCTACCACTGGGGCCAGACCGGGCTCACCACCGGCGACGTGGTCAACGACCTGGTGGGCGTGTTCGCCGACCCGAACGTGTTCATCCAGGAGAGCAAGGTGCTGACCTGCGACGTCCGCCCAGGGCGCCGTCCTCGCGGGCCGGCCCTGCTGGACTACGTGGCCAGCTACCGGCGCCGCGCCGGCGTCACACCGGAGACCGGCACCCAGGTCCTCACGACCACCGACGGGCATTCCCCGGCCCACACCGAGGCCGCCCAGACCGAGGAGGACCGGTGACGCACCGCACGCATGAGGACAGCTACTACGGACCGCTGGCCGACCCCGCCGCCGACGCCGGTCACCTCGACCATCCAGCTCGGGTCGGGTTCTTCACCGACACCTCGATCTGCATCGGCTGCAAGGCCTGCGAGGTGGCCTGCAAGGAATGGAACAACGTACCCGAGGACGGCCTGAACCTGCTGGGCATGTCGTTCGACAACACCGGCATGCTCGGCGCGGACAGCTGGCGGCACGTCGCCTTCGTCGAGCAGGCCGCCCAGCCGGAACGCCACGATGACCGGTCGCAGGAGCAGTTCGGCGGCCCGGTCGACCTGGGCCTGCCGTCCGCCGAGCTGCCCGGCCAGGCCCCGGGGGAGCACCACCGCACCGATTTTCGCTGGCTGATGGCCTCGGACGTGTGCAAGCACTGCACCCACGCCGGCTGCCTGGACGTCTGCCCGACCGGGGCGCTGTTCCGCACCGAGTTCGGCACGGTCGTCGTGCAGCAGGACATCTGCAACGGCTGCGGCTACTGCGTATCCGGCTGCCCCTACGGGGTCATCGAGCGCCGGGAGGGCGACGGCCGGGCGAACAAGTGCACGCTGTGCTACGACCGGCTGCACGGCGGCCTCGAGCCGGCCTGCGCCAAGGCCTGCCCGACCAAGTCCATCCAGTTCGGGCCCCTGGACGAGCTGCGCGAGCGCGCCGCCGAGCGGCTCGACCAGCTGCACGACGCGGGCGTGGACCAGGCCCGGCTCTACGGCCACGACCCCGATGACGGCGTCGGCGGCGACGGCGCCTTCTTCCTGCTGCTGGACGAACCCGAGACCTACGGCCTGCCGCCCGACCCGGTCGTACCGACCCGCAACCTGGGCACCACCTGGAAGTACACCGGCCTGGCGGCCGCCGCCATGGCGAGCGTGGCTGTCAGCGCGTTCCTGGGACGGCGCCGGCCATGAGTCACAGCGACAACGGCAGGCGCCGCGGCGACGGGAGCCGCAAACGCCGCGGTGACAGCGGCGAGGAACTGGCCGTACCCCGGGTGAAGTTCGGGTCCTACTACGGCCGCCCGATTCTCAAGCCCCCGGCGTGGGAGTGGAGGATCCCGGCCTACTTCTTCACCGGCGGCCTGTCGGCCGGCTCGGCCCTGCTAGCGGCCGGCGCCGACCTGACCGGCCGCCCGAACCTGCGCCGGGCCGGGCGGCTGGCTGGCTTCGGGGCCCTGCTGGCCAGCATGTACCTGCTCGTCGCCGACCTGGGCCGGCCGGAGCGCTTCCACCACATGCTCCGGGTGGCCAAGCCGACCTCCCCGATGAGCGTCGGCACCTGGATCCTGGTCGCTTACGGGCCGGGCAGCGGGCTGGCCGCCGCGGCCGAGCTGCTGCCGCCCTCGCTGCAGGGCACCATCCC
>JBAPYC010001021.1:0-7548 GCA_049284535.1 Streptosporangiaceae bacterium | reverse complement strand
ACCCAAGGTAAAGCGCGAACGCCCCCAGCGTGCCGCCCGCCCCGGCCCCGAAACCCCAGGTCAGTGCCGCCGCCGACGGCGCCGGCGAGGCGGCGAACGGCAGCACCGCCGCCACCAGGACGGCGCTCACCGTCGAGGCCAGCAGCGTCACCTGAATCACCCCGGCCCCTCGCGAGGCCAGCCCGGCAGCGAAGTCCGAGCACCCGTAGCCCAGCGCCGACATCAGCGCCAGCACAACGGCTAGCAACCGAGCCCAGCCCCCACGGTCTAACTCTCGCCGGGCGAACCCGACGGCGTCACCTCGTACGCGGACCGCCGCGCCCGCCGGGTCCGGGCCCAGTACTCGAACGTGAACCCCGGCCAGATGGTCCGGTTGACGCCGTCCGCGTCCAGATACCAGCTGTCACACCCGCCCGCATTCCACACCGAACCACGCAGCCGCCGCTGCAGCTCCGTGTTGTAACGTCGCTCCGCGGCTGCGCTGACCTCGATGGCGTCGCCGTGGTCCCGGGCCAGGATCCGCAGGCAGCTCATGATGTGCTGGACCTGGCTCTCGATCATGAAGATCACCGAGGTGTGCCCAAGACCGGTGTTGGGCCCGAGCAGCAGGAAGAAGTTCGGGAATCCCGCCACGGTCACGCCCTTGTAGGCTTCCAGGCCTTCGGGGGTGAGCTTGCGGCCGCCCCGTCCGGCCACATTCAGGCTGGTCACAGACTCGACCACCTTGAACCCGGTGGCGTAGATGATCACATCTGCGGGATGCTCGACGCCGTCCGCGGTGACTACCCCGGTCGCGGTGATCTCCCGGATCCCGTCGGTGACCAGGTCGACGTTCGGCCGCTGCAGGGCGGGATAGTAGTCCGAGGAGAACAGGATCCGCTTGCACCCGATGGTGTAGTCCGGGGTGACCTTGGCCCGCAGTTCCGGGTCGGTGATCTGGTGCTCGATGTGCTTGCGCCCCATCTGCTTCAGCGGCGCCATCAGCTTCGGGCTGATCGTGAATCCCAGCCCCCGCAACTCCATCAGCAGGTAGATCGCGTCCCGGGACGCCCGCGCGGCTCCGGGCACCCGCCGGAACACCTTCCGCGCCCGGGCCGGAATCTCGATGTTGGGCCGCGCGTGGACCCACGGCGGCGTGCGCTGGAACACGCTCACCTGCGCCGCTCCCTCGGCGATCTCCGGGATGAACTGGATCGCCGACGCGCCCGTCCCGATCACCGCGACCCGCTTGCCGGTCAGGTCACAGGAGTTATCCCAGCGGGCCGAGTGAAACGCCGTGCCGGCGAAGCGGTCCGCCCCCGGGATATCCGGATAGGAAGGGATGTGCAGCGCCCCGGCGGCCGACACCACGGCCCGCGCCCGGTAGCCCTGCTGCTCCCCGTCCCGGACCGTCTCGACATCCCACCGCCGGGCCGCGTCGTCCCAGTCCAGCCGCTCGACCCGGACCCCGTACCTGATGTGCTCCGCCACGCCGTACTTGCTCGCGCAAGCCCGCAGGTAATCCCAGATCTCCTGCTGCGGCGCGAACACCCGCGTCCACTCGGGATTCAGCTCGTACGAGTACGAGTACAGCAGTGAGGGCACGTCACACGCGCACCCCGGGTACCGGTTGTCGTGCCACGTCCCGCCGAGATCCTCGCTCTTCTCCAAGATCACGAAGTCGTCGAACCCCGCGCGTTTCAGCGCGATCCCCATCCCGATGCCGCCGAACCCCGCGCCGACGATCACAATCCCTGGCATGCCTGGACAATAACTCACCCCCAGCCCTCACGTCACACCCGTTCATCTAGTCACTGTTTTCGAAACCCAGGGAAAATCGATAGACAAACGAGAAGCTATTCGCTATCCTGTTCTATGACAACCTCATACCGAACGGGTGGGTTTCATGCCCCTTGAACCGACCCCCAGCCCCCACTGGCCAGAGCCACAGGACGATGAGCCACTGTGGGAAGACGAGTTCTGGGACCCCGAAGAGGACATTGCCGAGGTCATCGCCGCGGTAGATCAGGCCGCTACTCAAGCCGCCGCTACTCAAGCCGCCGCTGACCAAGCCGCAGCCGAAGCCCACATCGCTGCGATGGGGGAGACCCCTGCGATGGCCGCGGCTGCCGCCAGCCGGCGCGGCCCGGGCCAGAAGGGCTCCGCCCACATCCTCCCCGGAGTCTGCGAAGGCCCGGGTGGCGGCTTCGCCACCGGCCAGGCGCTCGACATCGCCCCCGGCGGCACGGTCCTCCTGAGCCACATCGAGAAGGCCGCTGGCGACGACGACAGCTTCGATGGCGTCAGCGACGACGAGCTGCTCGGCATCATCGCGGCCTCGGACCGCTCGGAGGCAACCTCGTCCGCTCTCAAGCACGCCGCCGTCGCCGCGCTCATCCGCCGCCGTCCCGGCAAGGTCCCCGGCGTCTGGGAGGAGTACACCGAACGCGAGCTCGCCTCCCTCCTGGCCGAGTCGCGCCACGCCGCGGAGACCCTGCTGGACCTGGCCCACGACCTGGCCACCAAGCTCCCCGGTACCTACGCCCTGTTCCGCTCCGGCGTGATCACCCGCTACAAGGCTCAGATCATCGCGGCCGGCTGCGACCCCCTGGACCCCGACGAAGCCCGCGCGGCCGAAGCCCGCGTGCTCGGCCGGGCCGGCGGCCTGACTCCTGCTGGGCTGCGTCACGCGATCGCCCAGGCCGTCATTGAGGTCAACGCCGAGAAGGCGAAGAAGCGCCGCGAGGCCGCCCGCAAGCACGCCCGGGTCGAGGTGTTCGGTGAATACTCAGGAAACGCCGCCCTGGAAGCCCACGAGCTCCCCATGGCCGAGGCGGCGGCGATGGATCAGCGCATCTCCTGGTGGGCCGACCAGCTCAAGGCGTCCGGGGCCGAAGGCAGCCGCGACCAGCTCCGCGCCCGCGCGCTGGTCGACCTGGTTCTGGGCCGCGACTCCCGGCCCGGCCACGCGGGCGAGTCCCTGGCCGCAGTCCCGGCCGGGTTCGCCGGCTGCCTGAACCTGACCATCCCCGCCGCCACCATCCTCGGCCTGGCCGACTGCCCCGGCGAGATCACCACCATGGGCCCCATCGACCCCTGGCTGGCCCGCGACCTCGCCGCCGCCGCCGCCCAGAACCCCAAGACCACCTGGTGTGTGACCGTCACTGACAAAGACGGCCACGCCGTCGCCCACGGCTGCGCCCGCCCCGACCGGAAACGAAAATCTGGGCCCGACCCGCCCACCGGCGCCGAATTCACCCTCACCCCCGATCCCAGAGCCGGACCAGCCGACGGCAACCACCGCACCTGGCGACTCCGCACCCCCGGCCCAGGCCCGGACCTCATCCTCACCCTCGAACCCCTCACCACCGACCCCTGCGACCACCAATACGAAACCGCCGCCCACGACCCCGGCGTCAAGCTCCGCCATCTGACCCAGATCCGCTACGCCAGCTGCACCGCCCCCGGCTGTGGCAGACCCGCCTCAGCATGCGACTACGAGCACACGGTCCCGCACGAGACAGGTGGCCGGACGTGCATATGTAATGGCGACCCGAAGTGCCGCTACGACCACCGCGTCAAGCAGCACCCCAGATGGACCGTGGAACGCGAGCCCGACGGAACCCTCCGCTGGACCACCCCGTCCGGCCGCAGTTACACCACCGAACCCACCCGCTATCCCATCTGATTGCCCACCCGCTACCCGGTCTAGCAGCTAGATCCCGAGCGGCCGCCCGTGACGTTCGTGCCAGCCGTACCAGAAGACGGGTGGTCTCACGATCGATCCCGGGGTAACCCGGCGCGCAGCATCAAAGCATGGAAACAATTAGCGACGAGATCGCGATCATCAGAGACAATCACAGTATGAACGGGCCCGACAGCTCACCCCTGGTGCGCATCCTCCAGGCGCCGTTCACCAAGCGGACCTGGACCGAGGTGGCGTACGTCTTCGCCAGCGTCCCGCTCGTCTTGGCCTCCCTCGTCTTCCTCGTGCCCACACTCCACGACGGGCTGCTCTGGGCCGTGTCCGCGCCCGGGGTCAGGAAGCTCGGCGGTGCCGGACGTTACCTGTCCCGCACGATGCTCGGCCAGGACGTCGAGCCGCCGCCGCCGATACGGCCGGTGCCGTGCGTGCGGGTGCGGACTCCGGACGCGATCCAGCTGAGCGTGCTGGCCCAGGCGCAGGGAGCCAAAGTCAGCCTGCTCGGCCCCAAGATCAAGATCATCGGGTTGCCGCTGACCCAGGTCGCCGCGCTGACTACGGACCAGCACATGACCGTCCAGGACTGGCGTCCGGAGGGCCCCCGGATGGCCTGGATCCGCGGGGCGGTATTCGACCGGCCGGCCTGGCGGACCCGCGGTTACTTCGGCCTGAAGCTGCTGCTCACCGCCGTCCAGCTGGTCAAGGTCGGGATCCTGGCCGCCGCGCTGTTCTACCTCACCTATCCCATCTGGTGGGCACTGACCAAGGCCGGCCCGTGGCTGCTCGGCGGTGGCCACATCACCACCCTGGCCGGGTCGTTCGTGCTGGTACCGTTCGGCGCGATCCTGCTGCTGGCCGCCCCGTGGCTGATACACGTGTCCACCCGGGCGGACGCCGCGCTCATCCGCGGCCTGCTTGGCTCCGGCTCGCCGCGCTCGGCCGGCCTGGCCCGCCGGGTCCGCGACCTGGAGCAGACCCGGGCGCACGCGGTGGATGACTCGGCGGCCCGGCTCCGCGGCATCGAGCGCGACCTGCACGACGGCGCGCAGGCTCAGCTCGTGGCCATGGCCATGAAGCTCGGCCTGGCCACGGAGAAGCTGCACGGCGCCGAACCCGCCAGCCCCGCCGACTTGGCCCGGATCACCCAGCTGGTGGAGGACGCGCACCTCAACGCCATCGAGGCCATCGCTGAGCTGCGCACCCTGGCCCGGGGCATCCACCCGTCCGTGCTGGACAACGGGCTGGCGGACGCGCTGACCACGCTGGCCGCGCGCAGTGCGGTCCCGGTCGAGCTCGTCACCGACATCTCGGAGCGCCCGAGTGCCGCCATCGAGACCATCGCCTACTTCACCGCGGCCGAACTGCTGGCCAACGTGGGTAAGCACAGCGGGGCCCGGCACGCTACCCTCGAAGCCGTGCACGTCCCCGGCCTAGTGCGAATCCGTGTGACCGACGACGGCCATGGCGGCGCCGCCGTGGTACGGGATGGCGGCCTGAGCGGACTGGCCGCGCGTATCCGCACCGTCGACGGTTCCCTGCGCATCCAGAGCCCGCCCGGCGGCCCGACCGTGGTTACCGCCGAACTGCCCTCCCACGCCTGACCACGGCCCGACATGCGCATCGTCATCGCCGAGGACGCCGCCGTGATCCGGGCGGGCCTGACCGAGATTCTCGCCGACCGCGGACACCAGGTGGTAGCCGCGGTCGGCGACGCCGAGGCCCTTAAGGCCGCGGTTGTCGAGCACAAGCCCGACATCGCGATCGTTGACGTGCGGATGCCCCCCGACCACACCGATGAGGGGCTCCGGGCCGCGATCGCGATCCGCCGGGAGCAGCCCGGCACCGCCATCTTGGTGTTTTCCCAGTACATCGAGACCCGCTACGCCGCCGACCTGCTGCGCGCCCGCTCCGGCGGGGTGGGCTACCTGCTCAAGGACCGGGTCGCCAACGTGGCTGAGTTCAGCGAGGCGATCGACCGCGTCGCGGCCGGCGGCACCGCGCTCGATCCCGAGGTCGTCGCCGGGATGCTGAGCGCCACCCGGCACGCCAGCGCCCTGGCCGCGCTGACCGCGCGCGAGCGTGACGTGCTGGCCCAGATGGCCGAAGGCCGCTCCAACAGCGCCATCGCCGGCCAGCTCGTTGTCTCCGAACGGGCGGTGGAAAAGCACATCAGCAACATCTTCACCAAGCTGGACCTGCCGCCGTCCGACTCCGACCACCGCCGGGTGCTGGCCGTGCTGGCCTACCTCAACCCGTAGCCCATAAGCGCTCGGTCACCGGACAACGAAAACCTAGAATCACCGGTTATGGAACTGCATCAGCTCGAGTACTTCGTGGCCGTGGCCGAGGAGGCCAGCTTCACCAGGGCGGCCGACCGGGTACACGTGGCCCAGCCCGGGGTGAGCGCGCAGGTCCGGCGGCTGGAGTCCGAGCTCGGCCACCGGCTGCTTGACCGCTCCGCCCGGTCGGTCCGGCTGACCGAGGTGGGCACGGCCGTGCTGCCGTTCGCCCGGGCCGCCCTGGACGCCGTGGCCGGCGCCCGGCTGGCCGTGGATGAGCTGGCCGGGCTGGTCCGCGGCCAGGTCCGGGTGGGCATGGTCAGCGGCTGCGCCCTGCCGATCCTGGCCGAGCTGCTGGCCGCGTTCCACGGCACCTATCCCGGCGTGACCATCACCCTGGCCGAGGACAACTCGGACCGGCTGATCGGAGAGCTCAACGACGGCCGGCTCGACCTGGCCCTGATCGGCACCGCCGGGCCGCCTGCCGCAAATCTCCAGACCGCCATCATCGTGGACGAGGAGCTGGTCGTCGCCGTCCACCCCGACCATCCCCTGACCGGCGCCATCGTCACTCTTGCCGACTTGAAGGAAACCCCGCTGGTCAGCCTGCCCCGCGGCACCGGCGTCCGCACCGCCCTCGACGCGGCCTGTGCCCAGGCTGGCTTCGCCCCGACGATCGTGTTCGAGGCCAGTGCCCTGCCCATGGTCGTCAACCTGGCCGCCATGGGCCTGGGCGCCGCCGTGGTCCCGGCCTCCACCGCGGCCATGGAAACAATCCGCATCATGCGCATCACCGCCCCCGCAGTCCGCTCCCGCCTGGAGCTGGCCTGGAACCCCGCGCCCCAAGCCAACCCCGCCGCCCGCGTCCTCATCGACCACGCCCGCCGTTACTTGTCCAGGCCTACCGGCGACCGGGACCAGCCAGCGCGTCCGTGACCACCTGAGCCAGCGCGGCGACCAGCGACCCGTCCAGGTCATTGTTGGGATTCACCTCGGTGATCACCAGCCCGCCGAACTTCTCCCCGGCGGTGAACTCAGCCAGCGCCGCGCTCGTCTCCGCCAGCGTCAGCCCGGCGAAGTGCGGGAAGTTGGCCAGCGGGAACAGCCCCGTATGCAGGACGTCCACGTCGAAGTGCACCAGGTAGGTATCCGCCCGGTCCTCGAGATAGGTCCGCGCCTGACGAGCCTGCCCGGCCGGGTCGGTCCGCACCGCGGGCGCCGGCGCCGCGTACAGATGCCGGCTGACCAACTCGGTCCACTGCGCGGCGTCCAGCTCGTCCGGACTGAAGCCGAACAGCGCCACCTGATCCGCCCGCAGCAGTGGTGACCGCGATCCCAGGCCCGACAGCGCCGGCGAGCCGCCACCCAGCATGTGCGTCATGCCCATGGTGTCGGCCACGGCCGAGTCGGTCAGCTCCGGCGTGTGCAGGTCAGCGTCGCCGTCGAAGTACACCAGCCCCGTCTCGCCGGACCCAGCCAGCACCCCGAGCGTAATCGTGCAGTCCCCGCCCAGCACCAGCGGCAGCCGCCCGTCGGCCCGGATCGCGGCGACCTCGGCCGCCACGCCCCGCGCCACCTCGGCCACCC
>JBAPYC010001020.1:0-6802 GCA_049284535.1 Streptosporangiaceae bacterium | reverse complement strand
GCCCGCACCAGGGCTGCCTGCACCAGGGCTGCCCGCACCAGCGCCGCCCGCACCACGGCCGCCCGCGTCTGGGCCTGCCGCAACAGGACCGGGCGCACCAGCACTGCGCCTGGCCGTGGTCGGCACGGTGCTCCAGCCTGTCAGCTCCGCGTAGACCGGCACCCCGGCCGCCCGCGCGTCGGCCGCGCGGACAAGCACCACCATGCCGCATCCCTCGCCGGGCAGCAGTCCGGCCGGGTCGGCGGCGTACACCCGCATCTCGTCGGTGCCGAGCGCGCCGGCCTGAGCCTGCCGGGCCAGCCAGGCCAGGTTGATGCCCAGCTCGACCCCGCCGGCTACCGCGAGGTCAACCAGGCCCGCCTGCAGGGCGCTGGCCGCTCCGGCTACCGCGTGCATGGAGGAGTGATAGGCCGCGTCCGGGTACGGGCCGCCGGCCGCCACGCCGAACTGCTCACGGACCTGCTCGCACACCCCCGGCGCCGAACTCGCGATGATCAGCCCGGTCCGGCTTGTCCCAGCCGCCTCACGCAGGCCGGCGTCGGCCAGGGCGAGAGCGGCCGTCTCGGCCGCCAGCTTCTGCACCGGGCCGAAGTCTTCGCCGGCCCCGGCTCCGGACCCGGCTCCGGACATGTCACTGAACGGCACCGCCCAGTCCTCGAGCAGCGCCGCGTGCAGCGGCCGTCCATCCAGGCCGGCCGTCGGCTCGAAACTGCTCCGGCCCGCGACGGTGAGGTCGTGGAACTCGGCCGGATCACCGGCGCCAGGGAACCGGCAGGCCATGCCGATGATCGCCACCGGCTCGCCGTGCTCGCCCCGAACGCCCATAGCTCCCCTGAGAAAGATTTTGGTTGGCTTGATTCCTCAGTAGGAATAGGTGCTGGCAGGGGCCTGCGTCAAGGGGAATGACGAGACGCGGCGATTCCTTGCGCGAATGTAAATCTGGCCTCTGATAGAAGACTTTGCCCGCTATGCGCGAGCCATTTTCGTCGGTTATGCCCGGGGTGCCACTCCGGCTCCGGCTAGCCCTCCGCGAGGCCGGTCCTCACCCAGCAGCGGGGAAGTGATGAGGAAATCGGCGCTGGCCCGGTTGCAGGCGATCGGGATGTCCCAGACCACCGCGATGCGCATCAGCGCCTTCACGTCGGGATCGTGCGGCTGGGACTGCAGGGGATCGGTGAAGAACACCAGCAGGTCCAGGTCACCCGAGGCGATGAGCGCGCCGATCTGCTGATCGCCGCCGAGTGGCCCGCTCTGCAGGCAGGTCACCCGCAGGCCGAGCTCGGTGGTCAGCAGGCGGCCGGTGGTACCGGTGGCGTACAGGGCGTGGCCGCCCAGCAGCTCGCGATTGTGATCCGCCCATTCCAGCAGATCTCGTTTTTTATGATCATGAGCGACCAGCGCGATCCGCCGCGGTGCGGAGGGCGTAGCCGTGTAGTTGTGCTCCGTCATGACTGCAGGCTGCCTTACCTGTGTTGCCGGGCCGCCACGCCAGCGTTAGCGGGGCGTATCGTTCCCGGTGCGCAGGCCGGCCGCCCCAGGAGAGAGCCGGCAGAGAGCTGGCAGAGACCCCGGGGAGACGCAGGTAAAGACCCGGGCGATACCCGGAAGAGACCCAGGGGATACGCAGGGCAGCGCGGAAGAAAAGCCGCGGCCCGTGCGCTATCCTGTGCGCATGCGTGCCGTCCGGCTGCTTCTTGCCTAGCCGCGCCGACCTACCGTCGTTGGCGCGGCTGCCCCTCGTCTCGAGGGGCGTTTTCATTGCAGGTGATCATTGCCGGCGGTGATCACCTGCCAGCAGGGCCGGACCCATCCAATTGGTGAGGAAACGATGACAGCGGCCGAGAGCGCCGAACTGGCGCAGCGCTATGACCCGCGTGATGTCCAGGAGAAGTGGCAGGAGCGCTGGGCGGAGCTAGACCCGTTCCGCGCCAGCGAGGACCCCGCCGACCCCCGCAAGCGCTTCTATCTCGTGGACATGTTCCCGTACCCGTCGGGCGACCTGCACATGGGTCACGCCGAGGCGTACGCCATCGGTGACGCGCTCGCCCGCTACCACTTCCTGCGCGGCGAGAACGTGCTGCACCCGATCGGCTGGGACGCCTTCGGCCTGCCCGCCGAGAACGCGGCCATCAGGAACAACACCCACCCCGCCGACTGGACCTACGCCAACATCGAGACGCAGGCCGCCTCGTTCCGGCGGTACGCCACCTCCTTCGACTGGAGCCGCAGGCTGCAGACCTGTGACCCCACCTACTACCGCTGGAACCAGTGGCTGTTCCTGCGGTTCTACGAGCGTGGCCTGGCCTACCGCCGCGACGGGTACGTGAACTGGTGCCCTGTGGACCAGACCGTGCTGGCCAACGAGCAGGTCATCGCGGGCAAGTGCGAGCGCTGCGGCGCCGACGTCGTGCGCCGGATGCTGAACCAGTGGTACTTCAAGATCACCGAGTACGCCGACCGGCTGCTGGCGGACGCCGAGGAGCTTGAGGGCCGCTGGCCGGAGCGCGTGCTGCTCATGCAGCGCAACTGGATCGGCCGTTCCGAGGGCGCCGAAGTCCGCTTCGCCATTGAGGGCCGCGACGAGCCGGTCACCGTGTTCACCACCCGGCCGGACACCCTGTTCGGTGCCACCTTCTTCGTGATCGCGGCCGACTCACCGCTGGCCGAAGAGGTCTGCGCCCCGGACCGCCTGCCCGAGCTGCAGGCCTACGTGCAGCAGGTCAGGAAGCTGACCGACATCGAGCGGCAGTCCACCGAGCGCGAGAAGACCGGCGTCTTCCTGGGCCGGCACGCCATCAACCCGGTCAACGGCGAGCTGATCCCGGTCTGGGCGGCCGACTACGTGCTGCCCGACTACGGCACCGGCGCGATCATGGCCGTGCCCGCCCATGACCAGCGCGACCTGGACTTCGCGCGTGCCTACGGGCTGGACGTCCGGGTCGTGGTGGAGACCGGGCTGCCGGACCCCGCGCAGACCTGGGTCGCGACTCCCGGCGACGGCACGCTGGTGAACTCCGGCCCGCTCGACGGGCTGGGCAAGGCCGAGGGCATCGCCGCGATCACCGCCATGCTGGAGGAGCAGGGCCAGGGCCGGGCGGCGGTCAACTACCGTCTGCGCGACTGGCTGGTCTCCCGGCAGCGGTTCTGGGGCACGCCGATCCCGATCATCCACTGCCCCTCCTGCGGCGAGGTGCCGGTACCCGACGACCAGCTGCCGGTGGTCCTGCCCGACCTGCGCGGCCAGGACCTGGTGCCGCGGGGCGTATCTCCGCTGGCCGCGGCGCAGGACTGGGTCAACGTCTCCTGCCCGTCCTGCGGCGGCCCGGCCAAGCGCGACACCGACACCATGGACACGTTCGTGGACTCGGCCTGGTACATCCTGCGGTACTGCTCGCCTGGCTACACCGACGGGCCGTTCGACCCCGCCGAAGTGCGCCGGTGGGCGCCGGTCGACATGTACGTGGGCGGTGTCGAGCACGCCATCTTGCACCTGCTGTACAGCCGGTTCTTCACCAAGATCCTGCACGACATGGGGCTGCTCGGCTTCGACGAGCCGTTCACCCGGCTGATCAACCAGGGACAGGTCATCAACCACGGCAAGGCGATGTCCAAGTCGCTGGGCAACGGCGTCGACCTGGGCCAGCAGATCGAGCGGTACGGCGTGGATGCCATCCGGCTGACCATGATCTTCGCCAGCCCGCCCGAGGACGACATCGACTGGGCCGACATGCACCCCGATGCCATGGTCAAGTTCCTGGCCCGGGTGCAGCGGATCGCCGCCGACGTGGCCGAGTCCGGCACCAGTGCCGGCCCCCTCACCGGCACCGGCACCGGCACCGGCATGGGCACCGGCGCCGGCGGACTGCGCCGCGTCACTCACCGCACCATCGACGAGGTCACCCGGCAGGTCGAGGCCTACCACCTGAACGTGGCCGTGGCCCGGCTGATGGAGCTGGTCAGCGCGACCCGCAAGGCTATCGACTCCGGTCCCGGAGCCGCCGACCCGGCGGTCCGCGAGGCCGCCGAGACACTGGCCGTGCTGCTCTCGCTGTTCGCCCCGTACACCGCGGAGGAGTGCTGGCAGCTGCTCGGGCACGAGCCGTCGGTTGCCCGCAGCACCTGGCCGGCCGCCGACCCGGAGCTGCTGACCCAGGAAAAGGTCACCTGTGTTCTCCAGGTCAACGGCAAGGTCCGCGACAAGGTCGAGGTCTCCCCGGAGATCGCCGAGGGCGAGCTCCGCGAGCTGGCCCTGGTCGCGCCGGGCGTGGTCCGCACGCTGGGCGACCAGGAGATCCGCCGGGTCATCGTCCGCGCGCCCAAGCTGGTTAACATCGTCGCGTCCTAAAGGCCGCCGGGACCCTGCAGGTCCCGGCTCGCGCGGTTATGCACCATTGATGTGATCTGCGCCGCTACGTAGGATCCTTACGTATCGGCAAATCGGCGCGCCGGCGGGGGAGCGCAGGTGACGCGGGCGCAGTCCGCGTCACCGGAGCCCAAAGGAGGGTTCATGTCCCGTCGCGATCTCATCCACCCCGAATTCCGCGGTCCCCTGGACCTGCTGCTCGAGGTGATGCCCGGCGGCTTCAACTCCATCCCCGACATCGTCGCGCGCCGGGAGGCCCTGACCCAGGTCATGGCGGCCATGGAGGTGCCGCCGAACCCCAACGTCACCTCCGAGGACCGCACCGTGCCCGGTCCGGAGGGCGCGCCGGACATCTCGGTGCGCATCTACCGCCCGGTCAACGCCACCGGGACGCTGCCCGGGATCTACTTCATCCACGGCGGGGGCATGTGCCTGGGCAACATAGACGGCGAAGACGCCGTCGCGACCATGGTGTGCGACCAGGTCGGCGCGGTGGTCGTGTCGGTCGAGTACCGCCTGGCTCCGGAGCATCCGCACCCGGCCCCGGCCGAGGATTGCTACGCCGGCCTGGTCTGGATGGCGCGGAACGCCGCCGAGCTGGGCATCGACCCGGACCGGATCGCCATCGACGGCGGCAGCGCCGGCGGCGGCCTGACCATCGCGACCAGCATGCTGGCCCGCGACCGCGGCTTCCCGGCGGTCCGTTTCCAGATGCCGATCTACCCGATGATCGACGACCGCAACGAGACCGGGTCCAGCCACGAGATCACCGACGTGGGCATCTGGGACCGCGACGCCAACATCGAGGCCTGGAACTGGTATCTCGGTGACGGCAAGCCCGACCAGTACGCCGCGCCCGCCCGGGCCGAGGACCTGTCCGGTCTCCCGCCGACCTACATCGACGTCGGGACCATGGACCTGTTCCGGGACGAGGACATCCTCTTTGCCATGCGCCTCATGCAGGCCGGGGTCCCGACCGAGCTGCACGTCCATCCCGGCGCGTACCATGCGGCGGAGGTGTTCGCCGTCGACTCCCCGATTGCCCAGCAGATCTGGGCGCGCCGCTTCGACGCCCTGCGCCGCGCCCTGGCCTGAGCGGGCACCGGACCCGGGCTCCTCAGCCCGGGTCCTGCCCGACCAAAGCAAAACCGCCAGAATGCCGAACGGGCCGGGAACAACCAGCTCGTCCAGGCCCTACCCAGCCCCGGCCGGTGCCGGTGCCTCCGTCTCGTGCCCGAATAGCGCGAGACCCTGGTAGCCCTTGTCGGCGACGTCGCGGCAGATGTCGCGGAAGGCGCCGACGCCGCCCACGTACGGGTACAGGGTCCGCGGCTTGCCCGGGATGTTGGCGCCGACCCACCAGGAATCGGTACCGAGCAGCAGGGTCGCCGCGGCGATCTCGTTGTGGTGCGCCACCCACTGGTCCTCGGCGTCGCGAGCAGGCTCGGCCCCGTCGAGGCCGTGCTCGCGCAGGTAGCCGATGAGATCGGCGATCCACTCCACGTTCTGCTCGATGACCACGGGCATGTTGGACAGCACCGACGGGCTCTGCGGGCCGGTGATGATGAACAGGTTCGGGAAGCCGTGGGTCGTCAGGCCCAGGTAGGTCCGCGGGCCGTCGGCCCACTTATCCTCCAGCTTCTGCCCGCCGCGGCCGGTGATGTTCATGCCGTACAGCGTCCCGGTCATGGCGTCGAAACCGGTGGCGTACACGATCGAGTCGACCTCGTATTCCTGGCCGCCGGTCCGCACGCCACGCGGGGTGATCTCCTCGATCGGAGCGTTCCGGACGTCGACCAGCGTCACGTTGTCCCGGTTGAACGTCTCGTAGTACCCGTTCTCCAGCGGCGGCCGCTTGGTGAAGAACGGGTGGTCCTTGGGAGCCAGCAGCTCGCCCGTGGCCGGGTCCTTGACGAAGTCGCGGATCTTGCTGCGCAGGAACTCCGAGACGGTGTCGTTGCTGTCCTTGTTCACCAGGTAGTCGCTGAACGTCTCCAGGCCCATGTAGAAGCCGCCCTTGGCCCAGGCCGCCTCGAAGATGCGCATCCGTTCCTCCGGCGAGTAGTCCACCGCGGACCGTTCCGCCACTTGATAGGGCAACCCGAAGCCGGACGCGCGCGCCTTCTCCCACAGCTCCCCGTACGACGCCTTGACCTCGGCGGCGTAGTCCGGTTCCAGCGGCCGGTTCCGCCCGGGGATGTCGTAGTTGGGCGTGCGCTGGAAGACCCAGACGTGCGCGGCCTCCTTGGCGATCTCGGGCACGGCCTGCACCGCGGTCGCGCCGGTGCCGATTACGGCGACCCGCTGACCGGTGAAATCGACGCTTTCATGCGGCCACGCACCGGTGTGGTAGCTCTTCCCGGCGAAGCTGCCGGTGCCGGGGAACTTCGGCGTGTTCGTCGATGACAGGCATCCCACCGCGGTGACCAGGAATCGCGC
>JBAPYC010001019.1:0-5891 GCA_049284535.1 Streptosporangiaceae bacterium | reverse complement strand
GGACGAGCCCGCGCGGCGCCGGGACGGGGTGGAGCTCGCGACGCTGTGGGAGACGCTGCGGCGGCAGGTCGAGGACCGGCCGGGGCGGCTGGCCGTGACCGTCCGGGTGCGGCGCTCGGTGCTGGACATGTTCGGCCGGATCTGCGCGGCGAACCTGGCCGGAACGGCCTGCGATGACGCCGATCCGGAGTGGGCGGTGCTGCCGCTGCGGTTCCCGATGGTGCCCGCGGCGCGGACGCTGCTGAGCTTCGGCGGCGACGTCGAGGTGCTCTCCCCGCCGGAGGTGCGGGCCGACCTGGCGCGGGTGGCAGCCGATGTCGCCGCGCGGTACACCTAGCCTTCGAATGTTCTTTTGGTACAGTGTTCGAATGAGCGTGTCGGTGCAGGAATCGCTGCTGGACATGGGCGACGAGCCCGTGCTGGGGCCGCTCGGCCCGTCGGTGCGGCGGACGGAGCTGTCCCGCGGCGCCTGGGTGGACGTGCGGCCCGGGTGGCTGACGGGGTCGGGTGAGGTGTTCGGGCGGCTGCTTCAGGCGGTGCCGTGGCGGGCGGAGAAGCGGCAGATGTACGACCGGGTGGTGGCGGTCCCCCGGCTGCTGCGCTTCTACGGCGAGGACGAGGTCCTGCCCGACCCGGTGCTGACCGCGGCCCGGGACGCGCTGAACGAGCATTACGGGCCGGAGCTGGGCGAGCCGTTCCGCACCGCCGGGCTGTGCCTGTACCGGGACGGGCGGGACAGCGTCGCCTGGCACGGCGACACGATCGGGCGCGGGAGCCGCGAGGACACCATGGTCGCGATCCTGTCGCTGGGCACGGCGCGGCCGCTGCTGCTGCGGCCCCGCGTGAAGGGGGCTGGGCAGGTGGGCGGGGCCTCGCTGCGGTTCGAGGTGGGGCACGGCGACCTGCTGGTCATGGGGGGCAGCTGCCAGCGCACCTGGGAGCACGCCGTGCCGAAGTCGTCCCAGGTCACCGGGCCCCGGATCAGCGTGCAGTTCCGGCCGCAGGGAGTGCGCTGAGGGATCTGCCCTGAGGGCTGACGCCGGGGGCTGACCTGGGGGGCTGACACCGGGGGCTGACACTGGGGGGCTGACACTGGGGGGCTGACGCCGGGCTGCTGGGGGCGGACGGCAGAATCGGCTTCATGAAGGCTGTTGTCTATACCGGCACCCGGCAGGTGGGCGTGCGCGACGTCGAGGACGCCGTGCTCGAGGATCCGGCCGACGTAGTGGTCCGGGTCACCTCCAGCGCCATCTGCGGAACCGACCTGCACATGTACGACGGGCGGACCGGGGCCGAGCCCGGGATGGTCATCGGGCACGAGCCGCTCGGCGTGATCGAGCAGGCCGGGGACGCGGTCACCCTGGTCAAGCCGGGCGACCGGGTGGTGATCCCGACCCACCTGTTCTGCGGGATGTGCTTCAACTGCGTCCGGGGATACACCGCCGCCTGCCTGCGGGTGCGGCCAGGCGGGTTCGGGGCCGCCTACGGCTACGCCGGCATGGGCAGCTACCGCGGGGCCCAGGCCGACCTGCTCCGGGTGCCGTTCGCCGACGCCAACTGCGTGCGGGTGCCGGGCGAGCCGGGCGACGAGCGCGAGGACGACTTTGTCATGCTCGCGGACGCCTTCGTCACCGGCTGGCACGCCACCGAGCTGGCCCGGATGGAGCCGGGCTCGACGGTGGCGGTGTTCGGCGCCGGGACCGTCGGGCTGCTGGCTGCCTACAGCTCGCTGCTGCGCGGCGCGGCCGAGGTGTACGTGGTCGATCACGTGCCTGAGCGGCTGGAGCTGGCGGGCGCGCTCGGGGCGGTGCCGATCTCGTTCGCCGACGGGGACCCGGTCGAGCAGATCCGCGAGCTGCGGCGGCAGCGCGGGCTGCCCATCGGCGAGGAGGAGATGGACGGGGTGCAGCGGGGCATCGACGCGGTCGGTTTCCAGGCCCGGGACCGGTCCGACCCGGCCCGGGAGAACCCGGGGCAGGTGGTGTCGGACCTGGCCCGGCTGGTCAACCCGACCGGGCACGTGGCCATCGCCGGGGTGTACGCGGAGAAGGACCTGCACCCCGCGCCGTCCGGCAGCGAGGACGGCTCACTGCACGTGCCCTGGGCCACCTTCTTCTCCAAGGGCATCACGATCGGGTTCGGCCGGACCCACGATCGCCGGTACACCACCCGGCTGCGCGACCTGGTGGTGGCCGGGCGGGCCCGGCCCGGCCAGGTCGTCACCCACCACGGGACGCTGGCGGACGCGCCGGGCCTGTACGACCGCTTCGACCGGCGCGCGGACGGCGTGGTCAAGGCGGTGCTGCGGCCCTGAGCTGGCGAAGGCCCGACGGCTGACAGCAAGGCGGCCGCACCTGCTGGACACCGGGATCCGGCCATGACGACGGATGCCCGGCCCCCAGAAGGCAGGGCCGGGCATCCGCAGCGGACGAGCCTGGTACTAACTCAGCTACCTGTCGTCGTGGAGGTGGTGTTGGTGTTGCTCGGGGTCTGGCTGCAGGTGTTGCCCTGCGCCGGGCTGACCGCCCCGGTGGTCAGGGTGGGCACGATGGAGATCAGGCCGGTCAGCGCCTGGGTTTCCGTCGCCCCGTTGATGTTGGCGGCGGCGCTGCAGGCCTGGATCGGCACCTGGTTGTTGCTGAGGTTCAGCACGCTGTCGCCGTTGAAGCCACTGGTGCCCGAGCTGTGGTGATGGTGTCCCCAGCTCATGGTGCTGGCCGGGTCCGTGCTGGGGTCGGTGCTGACCGTGTTGGTGTTGCTGTTGGTCGAGCTCTGGGTGCAGTCGTTGCCCTGCGCCGGGCTGACCGCCCCGGTGCTCAGGCTGGGCATGACGGACGTGAAGAGGCTGGTCACCGCCTGGGTTTCGAGCGCGGCGTTGGCGTTGGCGGCGCTGGTGCAGGCCTGCACCGGCACCTGGTTGCCGCTGACGTTCAGGACGCTGTCGCCGTTGAAGCCGCTGGTGCCCGGGCCGGCGAAGCTGGCGGCGCTGGCCATTGGCGCGGACAGGGCGACGAGGGCTCCGGTCCCGATGGCGAGCGCGAAGGCGCGATTCTTTATGGTCATGCTTGTCTTCCCCCAAGTAATGTGCTGATCAGACACCACGGAAGTATCGATTACTTTCCGTGTTCGGATGGTTACTCTACATGACCGCTTGCAGGTCGCACGGGATGTTGGAGCGAGTCGCCGGACATGTTTCCTGGGCGTTCAGGACGGATATCGCGAGGTTTGCGCGGCCCAAACGCCGCCCGGATGACGACGGCAGGAAAGTCGGGAAGATCACCGGAAGTCACGGCTGCGGATGGCGGCCGCCACCCGGAGCGGGCGCAGGGCGACGGCGACCAGGTTGACCGAACCGCCGGTCCGCTCGATCTGGCCCTCAATGAGCAGCGCGGCAGCGGTCGCGGCCACCCGCCGGTGGCGTTCCCACACCTGGGGCGGGCAGATGACGTTGACCATGCCGGTCTCATCTTCCAGGCCGAGGAACACCACCCCGTGCGCGGTGGCCGGCGCCTGCCGGTGAGTGACCAGCCCGGCCACGGCCCCGTACGTCCCGCCGGCCGCCACCTTGACCGCGGCCGCGGTCAGCACCCCCCGCTCGTCCAGCGCGGCCCGGATGTGCTCCACCGGGTGGGTGCCGTAGGTGCTGGTGGCCCAGGCGTCGGCCAGGGTTTCCTCGGCCGGGGTCATACCCGGCAGCGGCGGCGCGGTCAGCCCGGTGGTGGTGCCGGGCAGCTGATCCGCGCGCAGTGAGGCGGCGGCCCCGGCCGCCCACAGTGCGGCGCGGCGGGGCAGGCCGAAGCAGCCGAACTCGCCCGCGGTGGCTAGCGCCTCGAGCACGGCGGCCGGCAGGGCGGTGCGCCGGGCGAAGTCTTCCAGGTCACGGTAGGGGCGTCCGGCCGCCACCCGTTCGGCTGCCACCCGTTCGGCCGCCTCGGTGCCCAGGTTGCGCACGGCGGACAGGCCGAGCCGGATGGCCGGTTCCCCGGGGCCTTCCAGCGTGGCCAGCGCGTCGCTGGCGTTCACGTCCACGCCCCGGACCTGCACCCCGTGCCGGCGCACATCGTTGATCAGGCTGTGCGGGGCGTAGAACCCCATCGGCTGGTTGCGCAGCAGCGCGGTGGTGAACGCAGCCGGGTAGTAGCGCTTCAGCCAGGCGCTGGCGTAGACCAGGTAGGCGAAGCTGATTGCGTGTGACTCGGGGAACCCGTAGCTGGAAAAGGCCAGGATCTTGGCGTAGATGTCCTGCGCGATGGCGGGACCGATACCCCGTTCGGCCATCCCGTCGAGCAGCCGGCCGCGCAGTTCGGTGATCCGCTCCGGGGCCCGCTTGGCGCTCATGGCCTGGCGCAGCCGGTCTGCCTCGGTCGGCGTGAACCCCGCGCAGTCGATGGCCAGCTGCATCATCTGCTCCTGGAACAGCGGCACGCCCAGTGTCTTGCCGAGCGCCGGGCGCATCGACTCGTGCGGCATGGCCGCCTCCTCGAGCCCGTCGTGACGGCGCAGGAACGGGTGGACCGAACCCCCCTGGATCGGGCCCGGCCGGATCAGTGCGACCTCGATGACCAGGTCGTAGAACTGCCGCGGCCGCAGCCGCGGCAAGGTGGCCATCTGGGCCCGGGACTCGACCTGGAACACCCCGACCGTGTCCGCCTCGGTCAGCATCTCGTAGACGGCCGGGTCCTCCTGCGGGATCGAGGACATGGTCCAGTGCTCGCCGTAGTGCTTGGTCACCAGGTCGAAGCAGTCGTGCAGGGCGGCCAGCATGCCGAGCCCGAGCAGGTCGAACTTGACCAGGCCCGCGTAGGCGCAGTCGTCCTTGTCCCACTGCAGCACGGTGCGGCCCGGCATCCGGGCCCACTCCACCGGGCACACCTCTCCCACCGGGCGGTCGCAGATGACCATGCCGCCAGAGTGGATGCCCAGGTGGCGGGGCAGCCGCTGCATCTGGGTGGCCAGGTCGGCCACCTCGGCCGGGATTTCGTCCGCGGTGGCGGGCCCCTGGTTAGCTGGCCCCTGGTTAGCTGGCCCCTGGTTAGCTGGCAGGGCCTCGCCGTCCGTGGCCGCGCCGGGCCCGATCTGGGCCACCCAGGCGTCCGACTGCTCCTGGGTGTAGCCGAGCGCGCGGCCAGCGTCCCGCAACGCCATCCGCGGCCGGTAGGAGATCACGTTGGAGACCTGCGCCGCCCGCTGGCGGCCGTAGGTGTCGTAGACGTGCTGGATGACCTCCTCCCGGCGCCGGTGCTCGATGTCCAGGTCGATGTCGGGCGGCCCGTCCCGGCCTTGTGACAGGAACCGCTCGAACAGCAGGTGGTGCTGGACCGGGTCGACGCTGGTGATGCCGATGGCGAAACAGACCGCCGAGTTCGCCGCCGACCCCCGGCCCTGGCACAAGATGTTCTTCTCCTCGCAGAAGGCCACGATCTCGTGCACGATCAGGAAGTAACCGGGGAAGCCGAGCTGCTCGATCACCTCGAGCTCCCGGGCGATCTGGGCGTAGGCGCCGGGCACCTTCTCCCGGCCCGGCGACCCGTAGCGGGCCGGGGCCTTGCGCGCGACCAGCTCGCGCAGCCAGCTGGCTTCGGTGTGCCCGGCTGGGACGGGATAGTAGGGCAGCTTCGGCGCGATCACGCGGAAGTCGAACGCGCACGCCTGTCCCAGGGCCACGGTCGCCTCGAGCACGCCCGGGTAGCGGCGCAGCCGCGCGGCCATCTCCGGGCCGGAACGCAGGTAGGCGGTGCCCGCGGCGGGCAGCCAGCCGTCCATGTCGGCCAGGCTGCGCCGGGCCCGGATCGCGGCCAGCGCCTGGCCGAGCCGGGCCTGCGCGGGCGCCGCGAAGTGGACGTTGCCGGTGGCCACCACGCCGAGATCGGCCAGCGCCGCCAGCCGGGCCA
>JBAPYC010001018.1:0-2592 GCA_049284535.1 Streptosporangiaceae bacterium | reverse complement strand
CGACCTCGACCTCATACACCGTGCGCTTCTCGCCTTCCTTGGTCTCATACGACCGCTGCCGCAGCCGCCCCGAGACGATCACCCGCATCCCGCGCTGCAGGCTCTCAGCGACATTCTCAGCCGCCTGCCGCCACACATTGCAGGTCAGGAACAGGCTGTCGCCGTCCTTCCACTCACCGCTCGCGTTGTCGCGGAACCGGGGCGTCGAGGCCACCCGGAACCGCGCCACCGGCTGACCCGCCGGGGTGAAACGCAGTTCCGGATCGTCGACGAGGTTGCCCGCGATCGTGATCTGGGTATCGCCTGCTGCCATCGGGGTACTCCCGGTCAGTAACGGATGCTGCCGTGGGAAAACGTGAGACGGGAGAGTCCCGCTCAGTGGTGATGCTCGGGCCGCGTGACCTTAGTCCGCAGCACGGCCTCGTTGAGGTTGAGCTGACGGTCAAGTTCCGTCACGGTGCCCGGCTCCGCGGTCACGTCGACGACCGCGTAGATGCCTTCGGACTTCTTCTCGATCTGGTAAGACAGGCGGCGCCTGCCCCAGATGTCGACCTTCTCGACCTTGCCGCCGCCGTTGCTCACGACCGTCAGGAACTGGTCGAGTGACGGCTGAACGGTGCGCTCCTCGAGGCTGGGGTCGAGGATGATCATGATCTCGTAATGGCGCATGGGCGTCCTGAGCCTCCTCTGGACTAATGCGGCCACGGTCTTTCCGTGGCAGGAGGTGTCGCGGTCACGAGCCGGCAAGGTACCGGCCGGGTCGTCCGCAGCCCGGTCAGTTTACCCACAATCGCGGGTGGCCGGTAACCAGATGCGGCATCGCCGGCGGCCAGCGAACCACCGGCCGGTAACCCGGCGGCCAGCAAAGCGGTCAGCAAAACCTGTGGATTCCCGGATCTGGCTCCAGGGAATAGTACCGATTGGAAATGTATGCTCTTTCCAGTGCAGCCAGGAGGTGGTCATTGTGGCAGACACCGTGGAATCAGGCACCGTTGAATCCAGCACCGTGGAATCCAGCCAGCGCCAGCACCAGAGCATCCTGAACTCAGATGGGCAGCCCCACCCGGTCCAGAACGTGCTGACCATCCTCACGCTGGTGGTCGGGCTGGTCTCTTTCGTTCTCGGGCTCATCGTGCGGAACGCCCATACCGGGCCTGCCGTGGTTATCATCGCCACCGCCACCGGCCTGTTCGCCCTGGTGGTGGGGCTCTATGTGCAGATGATCTCGGCCACCCGCAACCAGCGCGTGCTCCTCGTGGCCGGCATGATCGCCGGGTTCGTCGGGCTGGCCATCGGGCTGTCCCGGGGTGGCTTCGTCGCCTAGGTGCGATAGCACCACCTAGGGGTGGGCAACCGCCGGGCCACCGCGGCTAGGCTCGGGGCATGCTGCGCATCGGAGCCCATTTCCATGTCGACAACCCGCTGGACGAGGCGACCTGCCGTGGAGCGGACGCGGCCCAGTTCTTCCTGGGCGACCCGCAGGGCTGGAAGGGGCCGGTCATCCCGGGCGGCGACCCGGCCGCCATCCGGGATGCCTTCGCCGCCGCCGGGGTCGACATCTATATCCACGCGCCGTACGTCATCAACGTCGCGACGAGCAACAACCGGATCAGGATCCCGAGCCGCAAGCTGCTCGACGGCCAGCTCAAGGCGGCCGCGTCGGTCGGGGCCAAGGGCCTGATCGTGCACGGCGGCCACGTCACCGCCGGCACCGACCCGGAAGCGGGCCTGGAGAACTGGCGCAAGGCGGTGGAGCGGATCGAGCGCCCGCTGCCGATGCTGATCGAGAACACGGCCGGCGGGGACGGGGCTATGGCCAGGTCGCTGGACGCGATCGGCCGGCTTTGGGACGCGGTGAGCGACGCGGCCGGGGACGACCCGAACCTGGGTTTCTGCCTGGACACCTGCCACGCGAACTCGGCCGGCATCGACCTGGCCGACGCGGCGGACAAGATCAAGGCGATCACCGGCCGGATCGACCTGGTGCACTGCAACAACTCGCGGGACGAGTTCGGTTCGGGCCGGGACCGGCACGCCAACATCCACTCAGGCACGATCGACCCGGCGCTACTGCTCGGCGTGGTCCGCGCGGCCGGGGCGCCGGCCATCTGCGAGACCCCGGACGAAGACGGCAGCCTGGCCGCCGACGTCAGCTGGCTGCAGGAGCAGCTGCGCGGCTAGGCCCCGGCTAGGCACAGGGCTAGGCGGAGGTCAGGCTTCCCCGGCGAGACGGGCCGGCCGCTTCCAGCGGATCGTGACCCGGTCCTCGGCGTGATCCAGGACGCCTCCGGCGGGGTCGTCGTGACCGTGGGCACGCACCACATCCCGTTCGGGCCTCAATATGTCCCGCACCACGTAGGCGGCGAGCAGGCCCACGGTGCAGAACCTGGCCAGCAGCGCGGCGAAGTACCACCCGGTGGTCAGGCCGGTGAAGCCGGTCACCTGGTTGCCCTCGCTGGCGTAGACGAAGATGAGGTACCCCCAGATGCTGAAGAAGTACGCCACCTCGGCGAGTTGCCAGAGCACGTAGGGCCACAGCCGCGGCCGGGCCAGCACGGCCAGCGGCACCAGCCAGATGATGTACTGCGGGGA
>JBAPYC010001017.1:0-15524 GCA_049284535.1 Streptosporangiaceae bacterium | reverse complement strand
CGCTGGAGTCGGTGGTGCTGGCCCGGCGCCCCGCCGACCGGGGCCGGCTGCGGGCCGCGCTGGGCCAGCTCGCCGAGGCCGACCCGCTGATCAACGTCCGGCAGGCGGGCCAGGAGATGTCGGTCTCGCTGTACGGCGAGGTACAGAAGGAAGTCATCCAGGCCACGCTGGCCAGCGACTTCGGCGTCGAGGTCACGTTCCGCGAGACAACCACCGTCTACGTCGAGCGCCCAGTCGGCACCGGTGAGGCGGCCGAGCTCATCGGGGCGCCGGGCAACCCGTTCCCGGCCACTCTCGGGCTGCGCGTCGAGCCGGCCCGGCCCGGCTCTGGCCTAGCCGTCCGGCTCGATGTGGGCGTCCGCTCGGTGCCGATGTACGTGTACAAGACGGTAGACAACTTCGCCGCCATGATGACGCAGTACGTCACGCAGGCACTGGCGGAAGGGCTGTCGGGCTGGCGCGTCACCGACTGCACCGTGACCGTGAACCAGAGCGGCTATGTCTCCCCGGCTACCACGGCGGCGCACTACCGCAAGCTCACGCCGCTGGTCCTGATGGCCGCCCTCGGGCAGGCCGGGACGGTGGTGTGCGAGCCGATGGTGGTGGTCAGCCAGGAGATACCGGCCGACGCCATGGGGGCCGTGCTGGCGGCGGCAGCCCGGCTGGGCGGCGCGGCCCAGCCCCCCTCGCACCACGGTGACCTGGTCGTGCTGGAGACCGTGCTGCCCGCGGCGCGGGTCCAGGACCTGCAGCGGATACTGCCGGGGCTCACCAGCGGCGAGGGAGTGGCCGAGCCCCGGTTCGGCGGCTACCGGCCGGTGAGCGGACCGCCGCCTGCCCGGCCGCGGAGCACGGCGAACCCGCTCAACCGCGAGGAGTACATGCTGCAGGTCGCCGGGCGTGCGGCCGGTCCCGCCGCTCAGCGACAATGACCTCAGCGACAATGACCTCATGGCCGTGCCTGATCCCGCCCGTACCCTGCCCGTCGTCGACGTCGCGCCGCTGGTGGCCCAGGAGACCGCCAGCCCGCACGCCACCGCAGCCGGGCACGGCACGGCCGCCGGGCTCACCGCCACGGCCCGGCAGATCGAGGCGGCGTGCCGGGAGCACGGCTTCTTCTACGTCACCGGGCACGGCGTCGCGCCGGAGCTGCTCACCAGGCTGGCCGAGACCAGCACCGCATTCTTCGCGCTGCCGCCGGCGGACAAGATGGAGATCGCCATGGACCGCGGCGGCCCGGCCTGGCGCGGTTACTTTCCGGTCGGGGCCGAGCTCACCTCGGGCCGGCCGGACCTGAAGGAAGGGCTCTACTTCGGCGCCGAACTCGGCGACGACGACCCCCGGGTCCGCGCCGGGCTGCCGCTGCACGGCCGCAACCTGTTCCCCCGGCAGGTCCCCGCCCTGCGTGAGGCCGTGCTCGCTTACCTCGACGCGCTGACCGGCCTGGGCCAGGCGGTGCTGCGCGGCGTCGCGCTGAGCCTCGGCCTGGACGCCGGTTACTTCGCGCGCGGGTACACCGCCCGGCCGACCGTGCTGTTCCGGGTGTTCCGCTATCCGCCGGAGCCACCCGGCGACCCCGGCTGGGGCGTGGGGGAGCACACCGACTATGGCCTGCTCACGCTGCTGGCCCAGGATGCCCGCGGTGGCCTGCAGGTCCGCACGCCGGGCGGCTGGATCGACGCGCCGCCGGTCGAGGGCACGTTCGTGGCCAACATCGGCGACATGCTCGACCGCCTCACCGGGGGCTGGTACCGGTCCACTCCGCACCGGGTCCGCAACTCCAGCGGGCGCGACCGGCTCTCGTTCCCGTTCTTCTTCGACCCGGATTTCACCGCCGAGATCCCGCCGCTGCCCGGCCGGGCCGCGGTCAGCGACAGCGGGCACGCGCGCTGGGACGGCCAGAACCTGCAGGCGTTCACCGGGACCTACGGTGACTACCTTCTTGGCAAGGTGGGCAAGGTCTTCCCGCAGCTCCGCCGCGACGTCCTGGCCAGCGAGCAGCCCGGGGAGGGCCAGCCGGCTTAGGCGGCCTCGCTGGCCTGGAGCTGCTGCACCACCTCGAGCGCCTCCCTGACGTGCTTGTCGATGCCGGTCATCGAGCTGAAGACGTGCCGGACCGTTCCCGTGCGGTCGATCACGTAGGTGACCCGGCCTGGCAGCACGCCGAGCACAGACGGCACGCCGTAGGCCTTGCGGACCTTGCCGCCCTGGTCGGCCAGCAGGGTGAACGGCAGGTTGTGCTTGCTGGCGAAGCCGGCGTGCTTGTCCGCCGAGTCGGAGCTGATCCCGATCACCGCGGCGCCGGCGTCAGTGAAGGCCTCGTGGCTGTCGCGGAAGGCGCACGCCTCGGCGGTGCAGCCGCTGGTGTTGTCCTTGGGGTAGAAGTACAGGACGACCACCCCGGCGCCGAGCTGGTCCTGCAGGCTGATCTGCTCGCCGGACTGCGACGGGAGGGTGAAGTCAGGGGCCTTGTCGCCGGCCTGGATGCCACGTGCCATGCCGTAAGTGTAGCCAGCCTTCCGTTTACAGCCGTACCCTGCCGCCCGTACAGTGCCGCCATGACAGCGCTGCTAGACGGCAAGATAGCGGCGGCCTTCGCCCGGGACGGCGTGGCCTGCGTGCGCTCGGCCCTGGACCCGGCTGAGGTGGCGGAGGCGGCCGCCGCCATCGACGCGGTGCTGGCCCGGCCCGGCCCGCTGGCCCAGGTCGCCAGCGGCGCCGACGATCCGGGTGCCTTTACCGAGGACTTCTGCCGGTGGCAGCAGATACCGCAGATCGAGCGTCTGGCCCGGCATTCCCGGGTGCCCGCCCTGGCGGCCGCGTTGCTGGCCACCCCGCAGGTGCGCTTCTACCATGATCACGTCCTGGTCAAGGAGGGCCGTACCCGGCAGCGGACCCCGTGGCACCAGGACCAGCCCTACTACAACGTCGACGGCCGGGGCGTCAGCGCGTGGATCACGGTCGACCCGGTCCCCGAGGACGGGTGCCTGGAGCTGGTCGCGGGTTCCCACCGCGGCCCGTGGCTCATGCCCCGCACGTTCCTGAACGCCGAAGCGCGCTGGTTCCCCGAGGGCAGCCTGGCCGAACTGCCCGACATCGACGCCGACCCCAAGGCATTCGACATCCGCCGGTTCGCCCTGCAGCCGGGCGACGCTATCTTCTTCGACTTCCTCACCGTGCACGGCGCACCTGGCTTCCTGCACCCTGGCCGCAGGCGGATCCTGTCGCTGCGCTACCTGTCGGCGCAAGCGCGGCACGCCCCGCGGGCCTGGCGAACCTCGCCGCCGTTCGACGGCCTCGACGCCGAGCTTCCGGCCGGGGCGGTCATGGACCACCCATTGTTCCCGGTGGTCTGGCCATGACCCGCGAGGTGGCATTGCCGTGAACGTGTGCCAGCAGGCGCCGTTGTCGTGTGCCACTGAGCGTCATCTTCATGACTTTGTGCCAGCAGGCGTCAAATCCGGCGCCCGGCGTCACACGATGATCTCCGCGCTTTCCGCGCCTGGCTCTGAGCCCGCCTGAGCGCGACCGTGCTGGATAACCGGTCAGCCCGCTGACCCCTGGAGCCGATCCAGCTGCCGGGCAGGGGCTGATTCGGCCGGTATGGCGGTGCCGGGCGCGGGGGCCGCAGCGGCCGGGCCGTCTGGGCCGACTCGGGATAGCCGAGCCGGTCCTGGCGCTGCGAGTGCATCGGCTCGGGGAGCTCCATGGCCGTGAACGCGATCGGCCAGCGCTCCGGACCGTAGCCGATGCCAAGATCGCAATGGTGCAGCTCGACCTCGACCAGGCGGCGGGTCAGCAGCTGGGCGGCCGGGAACGGGGCCGAGTCCAGGATCCGCACCGGGACCTGCCAGCGATCGCCGGGCAGCTGCCGGGCCACGGTGCGCAGTGCCATGGCCGAGTCGGCCACGTCGTCCATCAGGTCCTTCGCCGGCCGGGCCGCGCTCTCCTCGATCTCAGCCTGCCGCGCCTGCGCGCTGGTGTAGGCCGGCCGGTCATGCCCAGACCGCACACCGGCCAGCACCCGGCGCATGGCGTCGCCGCCGCGGGCCAGGTGCGCGAGCACGTGCGCCCGGGTCCAGCCCTCCAGCAGCGACGGCTCCCGCAGGTCCGGCTCGGTGATGACGCGGGCCGCGTCGAGCAGGCGCTGCGTGGCCTGGTCGAGCTGGTCGGACAGCTGTCGTTGGGCCGCGTCCATGAGCTCACTGTAGGACAGGCCGCGAAAGCGGCCTGGGAGAACTTCCCGGCGCGGGCGGGAAGGTGCCTCTTCTGGCCGGGAACCGGCCAGAGGCATCGTGGCTCCACCAAAATTTCCTGGAGGTAGTCATGAAGGATCGCAAGGTCACCGCCCTGACCGCCCTGACCGCCCTGCTAGCCGTGGGTGAGTTCGGCAGTGCGGTGGAGATCGGATTGGGGAAGGATCCCTGGGCCGCTGGCTTCGCCGTCATCTTCGGTGGGTTCTTCCTGTTCGCCGCCTGGCTGCTGCGTAGCGCCCGGGTCACCGCGGGTGCGGTCTTCACCGGCGTCCTCTGCCTGTTCGAGATCATCGAGTTCCCCAGCTGGCACAAGCACGGCGCCCTGGACTGGACGTTCGACTCCGTGTTCGCCGTGGTGTCCCTGGCCACTCTGATCACCGTCATCATCGTGCTCGCGAGCCGCCTTCGTCACCGGGCCGCAGCACGAGCCAACTGACCCTCGCCGGAAAGGGCCTGGGTCGTGCACCATGAGCCTGTGAACAGCCTGCCGTCGGCATCGGCCAGCGGCCGTGTCACCACGGTCGCGGCCGGTGCCGCGGTCGTGGTGGCCGTGGCCGGATCGGTCACGGCCACGGCCTACGACCAGGCTGGCTCCGCTGGCGTTCCGGGCACGCTGTCGTTCGCCTTCGCCGTCAGCACTGTCGCCGTGGTCGGCGCGGTTGTGACTCTGGCGGTTCCCGGTAACCGGGTCGGCTGGCTACTGCTGGCCGCGGCGTCGGTGATGGGCACCGGCCTGGCCCTCATGAACGCGGGTGCGCACGGTCTGGTGACTGCGCCTGGCTCGATCCCCGGGGCTGGCTACCTGGCCGCACTCGGCATCGGCCTGGCCGCGGCGGGGATGCTGATCGCCGTGGTCGGCGTGCCAGCTGTCTTCCCTGATGGCCGCTTGCCTGGGCGACGCTGGCGCTGGCTTGCCTGGTGCGTCGGCGCCGCCGTCTGCTGCCTGTTCCTGGGAAACGTCCTGAGCCCCGACGCACAGCAAGCCAGGCTGGCCCGCTGGCGGAACCCGCTCGGCCTGCCCGGCGGTTACGGGCACATCGCCGACGCCCTCAGCGCTGTCGGCGTGGTGCTCGCCGCCGCGGCGACCGCGGGTGCCGTGGCCGGGCTCATCGTCCGCTGGCGACGCGGTGGGCCGCTCGTCCGCCAGCAGCTGCTGTTCCTCGCCCTGGCCATCTGCCCGCCCGTGCTCGTTTTCCTGGTTGTCCTGCCCACGAATGGCGTCCCCTCCTGGCTCTTCGGCCTGGTCCTGCTGCCGCTGCCGGTCGCCATCGCAGTCGCGGTCCTGTCTCACGGCCTGTACGATCTGCGCCGCGCGGCCCAGCGCACGCTGCTGTGGCTAACCCTGTCGGGGTTTGTGGTCGGCATTTACGCCATCGTGGTGATCGCCGCGGTGGCGCTGGTCCCGGACCACCACTCCTGGTGGCCGTCCGCATTGGCGGCGGCCATTGCCGCGCTGCTGCTTATCCCGGTGCACGGCAAGCTGCAGCGAGCCGTGACCAGAGTCGTCTACGGGCGCTGGCACGAGCCGTACGAGGTGCTGGCCGGCCTCGGCGAGCGACTGGAAGCCGCCGCGGACATCGACCGCCTGCTGACCGCCGTGGTCACCGAGCTCACGACCGGGCTGGACCTGCACGAGGTCGGTGTCCGCGGCCCTGACGGCACCACCGTCGCGGGCATCCCGACCCCCGAGCCGGCCGCCAGCATCCCGCTGCTGGCCTATGGCAACCCCGTCGGCAGCCTGACCTACCGTGTCCCGGACCGCGAGCTCAGCGCGCCTGAACAGCGGCTGGTCCGCGACCTGGCCCGGCAGCTCGGCGGCGCGCTGCACGCCTGGATGCTGCGCGCGGACCTGCAGCGCGCCCGGGAGCGCCTGGTGCTTGCCCGCGAAGAGGAACGCCGCCGCCTGCGCCGGGACCTGCACGACGGCCTCGGCCCGGCGCTGGCCGGGCTGACGCTGAAGACCGAGACGGCCCGGGGCCCTGCTGCCGCCCGGGTCGCAGGCGGCGTCTCGTCAGCTGCATGACCTGAGCGAGGAGATCCGCCGCACCGTGCTGGACGTCCGGCGCCTGGTCGAGGGCCTGCGCCCACCCGCCCTGGACGAGCTGGGCCTAGCCGGGGCGTGCACCCAGGCGGTAGAGCGGCTGACCGCCGGCACGGGCCTGGCCGTGACCGTGAAGACCCGCGGCGAACTGCCTGCCCTGCCGGCCGCGGTCGAGGTAGCCGCCTATCGTGTCGTGGTCGAGGCGGTCACCAACACGGTCCGGCATGCTGCCGCGAGGCACGCCCAGGTGCTGCTCAGCCATGGCCAGGCGGTGCTCACCGTCGCCGTCACCGACGATGGCGCCGGCCTGGCCGTCCCGCCTGGACGTGCCGACGGTCACGGCCTGGCCATCATGCGGGAACGGGCCGAGGAACTCGGCGGCTCCGTGACGGTCCAGGACGCCTCGCCAGGTGTCGCGGTGGAGGCCAGGCTGCCGGCGGCCGCGGCGGTCACACCCGCGGTGAGCGCTCCGGCGGTGTCGGTATGACCCGGGTCCTCATCGTGGACGACCACCCGATCTTCCGCGACGGCCTGGCCGGCCTGCTCGCCACCCTGCCTGAGGTCGAGGTGACCGGCGCCGCGGGCAGCGCCGAGGAAGCGCTCGAGGCCATCCGGCTGACCACCCCCGACGTAGTGCTTATGGACATTAACCTGCCCGGCGCCTCGGGGGTGGAGGCGACGCGGGAAGCAGTCCGGATCGCGCCAGGCACCGCCGTGCTGGTGATCTCCATGGTGGACGACGACGACAGCGTGTTCGCCGCGCTGGCTGCGGGCGCCCGCGGATACGTGCTCAAGGGGGCCTCCGCGGCCGAGATCACCGCCGCACTGCGCACCGTTGCCTCCGGCGGTGCCGTGTTCGGCGCCGGGATCGCCGGGCGCATGCTGGCGCGGGCCCCCGTGGCGGCAGCTGTCCGGGACGCCGCGACGCCCGGGCAGGAGGACCTGACCGCACGGGAGCGCGAGGTGCTCGACCTGCTGGCCGGCGGTGCCAGCAACCGGCAGATCGCCCGGTCCCTGGGGCTGTCACTGAAGACCGTGCAGAACCACGTCTCCCGCATCTTGGACAAGCTCCAAGCATCCGACCGCACCCAGGCCGCCCTGCGCGCCCGGGGCATTTCCCCGGACGCGCGCTGACCGGCCGCCAGGCGGCGGCCGGTCAGCGAGCACCAGTTCAGCGAGCACCAGGTCAGATGGCGTCCGGCTCACGTACGAAGGTCATGGCCGCGACGGCGAAGCCCACGGCGGTCAGGCCCCAGGCCAGGCCATCCAGCGCGTGAACCGGCACGATGACCGCGAAGATGAAGTGCAGGACCTGCGAGACGGCGATTGCCGCGGCGGCCCAGGTGGGCAGGACGCGCCCGCGCCACAGCGCGATGCCGATCAGGACCAGGCCGAGGATGTGACCGACGACGAACAGGTCTGAGGCAAGCCCGATGGCGGGTATCGCTCCCAGGCTGTCCAGCAGCCGGCCGGTCAGGACTGGGCTGATGCCGATCCGGGCCGCGGCGAGCGCCACGTTGTCCGAGCCGGCCACGTCCGACCAGAACAGGCTCATGAATGCGGCGAACGCCAGCACCAGCCCGGCCGTGCCGAGCCTGCGAGCGCCGCGCCGGGCCATCAGGCCGACCGTGATGACCCCCGGGATCAGCGTGAGCATCGCGATGAAGGTCAGCCACACCACGACGCTCTCGGTGCCCTGGTGCGAGGCGACCTGGGCGGCCAGGGCGGTGTTGGAATCGGTGGTCTTGTAGGGCAGGATGCCGCGCACGATCGCGATGGCGAGCGGCCCGATGGGCATGATCGCGGCCAGGGCCCAGCGATCGAGCCCGGTGCGCTGGCGGGACACGGTGCCCGTCGTGCGGGCGGAGGCGGTGGCAGCCATTGATTATCTCCTTGGTGTCGGTGCGATGCTGCCGATCCTCGCCCGGGCCCAGACCCGCCAGCCAGGGCGTGCCCACCGTGCTAGCCAGGAGGTTTTCCCGGCTCTCCTAGGTGCTGACACCCAGGACATCTGGCCCGGTCCAGGTCATCATGGGAACATGACGGACGAGCCGCCGATGCGCCCCGGAGCGCCCAGCCGGACCCGGCGGGTCCTGGCCGTCGCCCTGTTCGGGCTAGCGCTGGCCGGATGCATAACCGCCATCGTGGCCACGCTGGCCAGCGGCGTCTCCTTCAGCACGGCCGTGAACAATTTCATCGTGACCGACGGGGTCATGGCTCTGGCCTTCCCCATCTGCGGCGTGCTGCTCGCCTGGTACCGGCCGCGCAACCCGATCGGCTGGCTGTTCCTGGCCGCGGGCCTGGGCATGGTCATCACGGCCGCTTTCACTCCGCTCTTGTACCTGGGCGTCCGGCTGGGCTGGAGTCAGGGGACCCTGCGGGTCCTGGCCACGCTGACCGCATACGGGTGGCCCTGGACGATCGCGTTGTTCCTCCCGATGGCGCTGATCTTGTTCCCGGACGGGCGGCTGCCCGGGCGCCGCTGGCGCTGGCTGATCTGGGCCACGGTGGTGGACACCCTGCCGTTCATCGCGAGCCTCGGCTCCCCGGCTCCCCAGGTGATCGGCCGCCGCCGGGTGAGCATCTACCTTGCCCCACCCCACTTCCACCAGCTCGGCCCCGTCTGGGCGGTAACCAACGTGCTGTGGGCGGTCATCTTCGCCGGGGCCATCGCCTCGCTGGCGGTCCGCTATCGGCGAGGCAGCGAAACCGAACGGCGTCAGCTGCTGTGGCTGCTGCTGGTCGGCCTGGTCTTGGTGCCCTGGGTGGGCGTGATCTGGGGCATCTTCAACGCGGGTCCGATCCTCGGGCTGCTGGCCCTCTCGCTGATCCCGGTGGCCATCACCGTGGCCATCCTGCGCCACCAGCTGCTCGACATCAAGGTCGTCGTCTCCCGCGCCCTGCTGTATGGCCTGCTCACCGCCGCCGCTGTGGGCGCCTACGCGGGCCTGGTCGCCCTGCTCGACCTGATGGTGCGCAGCCAGGTCAGCTTCGGGGTCGCCGTCGTGGCCAGCATCATCGTGGCGTTCGGCTTCAACCCAGCCCGGGTCTGGCTGCAGCGTCTGGTTGACCGGGCCCTGTACGGGGACCGGCGGGACCCGGTCCGGGCCGTGTCCCGGGTGGGGGAGCGGCTGGCCGGAGCCGGGGTGGCCGGGATGCCCAGCGTGCTTGAGGCGCTATGCGACTCGCTCCGGCTGCCGTTCGCAGCGGTGCGCTTCTCCTCGGCCGAGGTCGCGGCCTACGGGACCGAACCGGAACTGCGGCACCGCATCGCCCTGAACTACGACGGCGCCGTCATCGGCGAGCTGATCGTCGGCCTGCGTTCCGGTCAGCGTCAGCTGAGCCCGCCGGACATCGCGGTGCTGCAGCTGCTCGCCGGGCCGCTGGCGGTGGCCGCGCACGCGACCGCGCTGTCGGCGGCCCTGCAGGAGTCGCGGTCCGCCATCGTGGCCGCGCGCGAGGAGGAACGCCGCAGGCTGCGGCGTGACCTGCACGACGGGCTCGGCCCCGTGCTGACCGGGATCGCGTTCAAGGCCGACGCGGCCCGCAACACCCTGGAGGGCGCGGGCGCCGGTACCGCGGCGGCGTCCGACCTGCTAGCCGGGATGCGTGCGGACACCACGGCCGCCATCGCCGACATCCGGCGGCTGGTCTACGGGCTGCGGCCGCCCGCGCTCGACGACCTCGGCCTGGTCGGGTCGCTGCGCGAGCAGGCGATCCGGCTCGGCCAGCGGCATGATGGCGGCGGCGTCGCGGTCACGCTGGACACGCCCGGCGACATGCCCGCACTGCCTGCGGCGGTGGAAGTGGCCGCCTACCGGATCGTCACCGAGGCGGTGACCAACGCGGTCCGGCACTCCGGTGCCGGCCGGATCGGGATCACGCTGGCCCTGACCGGCGGCGGGGCTGGCCTCAGCATCGAAGTCCGCGACGACGGTACCGGCCCGCCGGCCGGATGGCAGGCCGGGGTCGGGGTCACCTCGATGCGCGAGCGTGCCGCCGAGCTGGGCGGCTCGTGCCGGTTCGGCCCCGGTCCGGAGAGCGGTGCCCAGGTGACCGCCCTGCTGCCGCTAGCCGGCCCGCAGTCCCCACCCGAGGCGGCCCCGCAGACCGAGGCCGCCCGGACCTCGCAGGACGAGCCCCCGCAGGACGAAACCACCCAGCACGACCCCCTGGAAGATGAGCGCCCGCCGGATGAGACCGCGTCAGTCCAGAGTGAAATGAGCGCCTGATGACCGGGACCGACATCCGGGTCGTGATCGCCGACGACCATCCGGTGGTGCGGGACGGGCTGTCCGCCCTGCTCGCCTCGGTGCCGTCGGTCACCGTGGCCGGCCTGGCCGCGAACGGCCGTGAGGCAGTGCAGGCGGCCGTGACCCTGAAGCCTGACGTGCTGGTCATGGACGTCCAGATGCCCGAGATGACCGGCGTCGACGCGGCCGGGGAGATCAGCCGGGCCGCCCCGGGCGTCGCCGTGCTCATGCTGACCATGTTCGACGACGACTACTCGGTCCTCGCGGCCATGCGCGCCGGGGCTCGCGGCTACGTGCTGAAGGGCGCGCAGCAGGATGAGATCGTGCGGGCTATCCAGGCGGTGGCCGCGGGCGAGGCCATCTTCGGGCCGGGCATCGCCAGGATGGTGCTTGGCCTGGTCACCGCGCCCCCGGCCGCCAAGGAGCCGTTCGGCGAGCTGACCGCGCGGGAGCGCGAGGTCCTGGACCTGATCGCCGCGGGCGCGCGCAACGCCGAGATCGCCCGGCGGATGGCGATCGCCCCCAAGACGGTCGCCAACCACATCTCGGCCATCTTCACCAAGCTGCAGATCGCGGACCGGGGTGAGGCCATCATCCTGGCCCGCGACGCGGGCCTTGGCCGGAGCGCCCAGGGCGGCCAGCCACCGGCCTGAGCGGCGGCCAGGTACCGGCCTGAGCAGCGCCCAGGTCCCGGCCTGAGCAGCGGCCGGGCAACCGTCAGCTTGCCAACGGTCCGCGCAGCGGCAATGCTGGCCCCTGTGATCGACCCGGACTCGGCGGTACCGCCGTATGAGCAAGTTGCCAAGATGCTGCGAGACGAGATCGCCCAGGGGGCCATGACCGGCCGGATCCCCTCGGTCCACACGATCGCCGAGCACCACCATGTCTCGCACCGGGTCGCTGCCCGCGCCCTGGAGATCCTGCAGGGCGAGGGCATGATCGAGAAGGTGCCCGGTGAGGGGCACGTCGTCCGCCACCCCCGGACCTAGGTCGCGTCGTACAGAAGAGCGAATTATCGTGATCACGAAGGGTTTAGTACGCAATAGAGTAGTGAAGCCTTCGCGATCATGACGGGACCGCGTCTAACGGGCCTCATCACGGCGGGCACCCATCACGGCAGGGCTGCGGCGCGTCCCGCGGTACGCCGCAGCGACCGGTGTTAACCGCGGTACGGTGCCGAACTGCCGCGCGCGACCGTCTCGATCGGCATTTCCTGCCGCAGCGGGCGGACCGTCTCCCCGCGCAGCAAGGCGCACAGCCGCCGGGCGCCCTCCGCCCCGCTGAGGCGGAGCGGCTGCCGGATCGTGCTCAGGCCCAGGAAGGCCGCGGACTCGATGTCGTCGAAGCCGACGACTGACAGCTGCCCGGGCACCGCGACGCCCAGCCGGTCAGCCGCGGACAGCACCCCGATGGCCTGGGTGTCGGAGGCGGCGAAGATCGCGGACGGCGGATCGGGCGACTTCAGCAGCTGGGCCGCGAGCTCGGCCGCGGCCGCAGTGTCGTGCTGCCCTCGCAGGATCAGCCCGGGCTCCGCCTCCAGGCCGGCGTCGGCGAGGGCCTGCCGGAACCCCCGGAGCCGGCTCGCCGAGGAGGTGAAACCCAGCCCGGCGGGCGGCTTGCGGAACGCCATATCCCCGACGAACGCGATCCGGCGGTGTCCCAGCGAGAGCAGATGGGCGGCCGCGAGCCGTCCGCCCGCCACGTCGTCGACGATCGTCTGGGGCACCCCGGGATTGACCGCGTCCACGCTGGCCAGGGCGACCCCGGCCCGGGTGAACAAGCCAAGCTGATCCGCCGACAGCGGCAGGCAGATGGCCAGCACCCCGTCGGCCCGGTGCGTCGGCAGCAGCGCCTCCAGGTGCCGGTCCCGCTCCGCCGGGCTCTCGACGTTGCACACGATCGTGTCGTAGCCCTGCTCGTCCAGCACCTCCAGCGCGCTGGCCATCCGGACCACGGTCGACGGCCTGGTCATGTGGGTGGCCAGGATCGCCACCGTGCGCGGCGTGCCGCGGCCCAGGGCCGTCGCCGCGTGGCTGGGCCGGTAGCCAAGCCGGTCGATGGAGTCGAGCACGGCCCGCAGGGTGGAATCGCGCACCTGGTCGCTGCCGTTCAGGACCCGGGACACCGTGCCCACGCCGACCCCGGCATCGGCGGCCACGTCGGCGATGGTGACCCGCGAACTCGTGCCGCGCTGGAACCGTTTCCAGGTCGTTCCGGCGTCAGGAAAGGTGTCACGGAAGCCCGCTGTCCCGGCGCCGGGAGAGGCGCCAGTGCCCACGGCCAGGGCATCTTTGCGGAACGTGCTCTCACCCACTCGCAGCCGGGCAGGCACCACCTCACCAGGAAGCTGGTCTGGGCCGTGGTCGATCTGCTTGAGCGCCCGGGCCACCACCCGCCGGGCGATGTCCACGACCGGGATGGCCACGCTGGTCAGCCGGGGATGCAGCAAGCCGGCCGCAACGCTGCCGTCGAACCCGGTGACGGCTAGGTCCCGGCCAATCCGCAGCCGCAGATCGGCGGCCACGCCGTAGATGATCGCGGCCAGCCGGTCGCTGCCGGACACGATCGCCTCCGGCCGCTCCTCGGGACGGCCGGAGGTGAGCAGCGACCGGATCGCCCGCCGCGCGCCGGCGTCGTCGACCAGCAGCATGGGGGCCTGCCCGGCGGGCAAGCCGTGCTGCTCCAGGGCGGCGCGGAACCCGCTTGCCCGCTCGTCGTCCCAGCGGCTCTCGGTGCGGTAGCCCGCGAACGCGATCCGGCGGAACCCCAGGCTCACCACGTGCTCCACTGCCAGCGCAGTGGCCTCGTGGTTATCGATGTCGACCCACTGCTGCGGTTGCCCGGCCCCGGTCCGGCCGAAGCACGTGAACGGGAACCCGGCCTCGGCCAGCAGCGCCACCCGCGGGTCGTCCTCGTGCAGGTCGGAGAGCACGAACGCATCCACGCTCCGGCTGGCGATCAGCCGGCGCATCTCCTCACGCGGGTCCCCGTCCGGCGGGCTCCCGTCCGCGACCACGATGACCATGCTGTACCCGCGGCTGGCGCACGCGGCCGCCATCGCCTGCAGGAACTGCTGCATGATGTAGTTGGCGGGCAGCAGCTGTATCCGCGGCATCACGTAAGCGATCTGCCGGGTCCGGCGCGATCGCAGGCTGCGCGCCCCCTGGTGCGGGTGGTACCCGAGCGCGGCTACCGCGTCGAGCACCCGGGACCGGGCCGCGTCACCCACCCGCCCGCTGCTGTTCAGCACGTTGGAGACGGTCTGCCGGGAAACGGATGCGGCTCGCGCCACGTCCTCGATCGTTACCTGGCGGCTACTGGCCGGTCTGGCCTGGTCTGATCGGGACCTGTTCACGAAATCACCGTACTGCGGCGGCAATCCGCCTCTTGACATGACATGGGCATAGCGCTTCGATGTGGTAGATCGTTAAACCGGGGCAATGACCGGAGCGCGGCCTGGGCCTGCGGCGGGCCCGGGCCGCGGTCCTTAATGATGGCCGGCCCGTCGCCCGGCCACCGACGCGGCATCGCCGGTGTTGATGACACGGCCGGCGGTAATGCCGGCCTTCCTGGCCCGGGCGGTGCCGCTGCCCAGCCAGTCCAGCTGGCCGGGAGCGTGCGCGTCGGTGTCGATGGCGAATACGCAGCCCGCGTCGACGGCCAGTGTGAGCAGCCGGTCCGGCGGGTCCTGGCGCTCAGGCCGGCAGTTGATCTCCACGGCCACTCCCGTCTCCGCGCACGCGCCGAACACCGCGCCCGGATCGAACTCCGACTCCGGACGGCGAGTCCGACCGCCTAGCATCCGCCCGGTGCAGTGCCCCAGCACGGTCACCTGCGGGTGGCGGATCGCGGCCACCATCCGCCTGGTCATCGGGCCGGCTGGCATGCGCAGCTTGGAGTGGACGCTGGCCACCACCACGTCGAGCTGCCGCAGCAGATCCTCACGCTGGTCCAGCGAGCCGTCTTCGAGGATGTCGACCTCGATGCCCGTCAGGATGCGGAACGGGGCCAGCTTATCGTTCAGCTCACGGACCAGCTTGAGCTGCGCCTGGAGCCGCTCGGCGGACAGCCCGCTGGCCACGGTCAGCCGGGGGGAGTGGTCGGTGAGCGCGATCCACTCGTGTCCGAGCGCGCGCGCCGCCTCGGCCATCTCCAGCGGCGGGCTGCCCCCGTCAGACCAGTCCGAATGCGTGTGGCAGTCGCCGCGCAGCGCGGCGCGCAGCTCGTCCGGCGGCGAGGGCGCCTGATCCTTGAGCAGCCCGGCCAGGTAAGCGGGCTGCTCGCCGCGGGCGGCCTCGGTGATGACCTGGGCGGTCGTGTCGCCGATACCCTTGAGCGCGCGCAGCGTGCCGGCCTCGATCCGCTTGCTGAGCTCACCTGCGGGCAGGCTGTCGAGCACCTGCGCGGCGCGCCGGAAGGCCTGGACGCGATAGGTGGGTGCCCCACCTCGCTCCAGCTCGAAAGCGATCTGCCGCAGCGCCTCGATCGGATCCACGTCGCTGGTCTTACCCAAACCCAGGCAGAATTGACCGTGTGCAGGTCGCCATGCTCGGGCCGCTCGAGGTCCGCACCGACGACGACCCGGGGGAGACCCTCGAGGTCGCCGGGTCCCGGCTGCGCGCGCTGCTGACCCTGCTGGCGCTGCGGCCAGGCCAGCTGGTGCCGGCCAGCCAGCTCATCGACGGGCTCTGGGGCGGCGACGCCCCGGCCGGGGCGGCCAACGCGCTGCAGGCCCTGGTGTCCCGGTTGCGCCGGGCGCTGCCCGGGGCGGTGATCGAGTCCCGCCCGGCCGGATATCAGCTCAAGCTCGATCCGGGTGCCACCGACATCGTCCGGTTCGAGGAGCTGGCCGCCGCGGGCCAGGCCCAGCTGGACCAGGATCCGGCCGCCGCCGCGGCTACGCTGCGCCAGGCGCTGGCGCTGTGGCGCGGCCCGGCGCTGGTCGAGGTGGCCGAGACCGGCACGGGCCAGGCG
>JBAPYC010001016.1:0-4404 GCA_049284535.1 Streptosporangiaceae bacterium | reverse complement strand
GGACGCGGGCGGGCGGCGGGTGCTTGACGCGGGGATCGCGGAGACGTTCGGCCAGCGGGAAGCCACGCAGGCCGGTCAGCCGGTGCGGCGGCTCGGCCGCGGCCACCGCGAAGAAGCGCAGGCCGGCCAGCTGGACGTGCACCTGGAGCGGGGTCTGGGTGATGATGACCAGCTCGGACCGCAGGTCCGGAGCCAGCTTGGCGATCTCGGCGATCACTGTTGCAGGCGGGACCGCGGCCAGGACTTGCTGGTCGAAGTGCTCGGCCAGCTCGCCGGGGGCGGGTTCGGTCCAGCCGGGCTGGTCGGCGGCGCGGAAGCGGGCGATGACCCAGCGGAGATGGATCATCGCCGGGCCGTCGTCCTGCTGCTCGATGCGGGCCTTGAGGGCGGCCCAGGTGGGCAGGCCGTGTTCGCGGGCGATGGCGGCCTGGGCGGCATGCAGCGCGGGGAACTCGCCTGCGGCCAGGCGGCGCTTGGCCTCGACCCTGAGGTACCGCAGGCTGGCCTGATCCGGGAGCGCACGGTGGGGCTGCGCCTGCGGGGGGCCGTCGGGCACTGGCAGTCCTTCCCTCGCGCCCGGGGTCCGCTTGCTACGGGCAGGAAAGACTCGCCGTTGTCTGGAAGCAACAACCCGGTGAGCTTGAAGCTCTGCCCGCGGACCCAGAGGCGGCCGGAACCACCAACCGCGACGATACTCCTGCTGTGAGGAGGATGCCGAGCAGCTGGCGAGGCGAAGTCGTTCGGGCGGTGTTGACGGGGTGTTCTTGGGTTGTTACGGAGTGTGGCTTAGACTTGCTGAATCGCGAGGGGCGCGATAGGGGCTATGGGGCACGGTGGCACCCGTTTTGCACCTAGGGTGACCAACGGGGGAAGGCACGTGGGGTATGGGGGCACCTCGGGCTGGGGCGGGCCCGGATCTGGCGCGGAGCCGCGTCCGCGCTGGCGGCCGTACTGGGTCGGCGGCGACGGTGCTGGACTTCGCCGTGGGGCAGATCCTGCCGGACGACACGGCACTGGGCGCGCTGCCAACCGTGCTGGAGCGGCTGGCGAACGCGTTCGGGCTACGGGCGGCGCTGGCCTTCCAGCCGTCGGCGGCGGCGCCGGCCACGGTGCTGGCCGCTTATCCTCCGGGGGCGGTCGATCCCGGGGCGCTGGCCAAGATCGGGGCACTGATGCTGCCGCAGCGGGACGCGACCACGGCCGCCGAGGGCGGCCCGGTGGTGGTCCAGCTAGGCAGAGACAGCCCCTCCGGGAAAGACGAGCATGAGCTCAGCGCGCTGCTGGCGTACTCGGTGCCGGTAGGCGGCAAGTGCCTGTGCGCGCTGGCCCTGATCGGCGACGCGACCGGGTGGGATGAGGAGATCCGGGCCACGGCGCACGCGGTGGCGGCCATCGTGGCCGCGCAGATCCGGCACGCCAACGACATGGCCCAGCTGGCCGACCGGCAGGCGCTGACCCGGGCGCTGATCGCCGGGTCGCCGGTGGCCGTGCTGGCTCTGGACGCCCACGGCCGCGTAATCGAGTTCAACCCGGCGGCCGAACGGCTCTCCGGCTACAGCCGCGAGGACGTGCTCGGCCGGCCGATGGCCGAGTTCCTCGTCCCCGAGCGCGACCGGGCCCGGTTTCTCGAGCACATCAGGACCTACGTGACCACCGGCGACCCGGGGGATTTCATCGGCCAGCTCCGGGTGGCCACCCGGCACGCGGACGGCAGCGAGCGCACGGTCGAGCTCACCGCGGTCCAGTTCAACATCGGCGGGGAGAACATCTTCACCGGCTTCCTGCGCGACCTGACCGAGATCGAGCGCTCGCACGCGGCCCTGGCCGACCAGAGCGAGCGGCTCGACCGGCTGATCGCCGCGGCCATTCCCGGCCTGGTCATCACCGATGAGAAGGGATCGGTCACGCACGTCAGCCGCAGCTTCGGGGCGATGTTCGGCATCACCGAGCCTGGTGAGCTGGTGGGCACGCCCGGCGCCGCGATCATCAGCCGCATCGGCGCGGCCTTCGCCGACCGAGCCCAGTTCGCCCGGCGGGCGGCGGCGATCGCCCGGGGCCGCCAGCCGGTGAGCGGCGAGCAGATCACCGCCGCCGACGGCCGGACCATCGAGTGCGACTACTGGCCGCTGCTGGTCGACGGCCAGTTCCGCGGTGACATGTGGCTGGCCTGGGACATGTCGGAGCGCACCGAGCTGGAGCGGCAGCGGGTGCAGATGCTGCAGGCCGAGCTCGACGCCCGGCGGCTGGCCGAACAGGCGCAGCGCCAGCTGGCCGAGCAGAACAAACGGCTGCGCAAGCTCGACGAGGCGCGGAACCAGTTCCTGGCCATCGTGTCGCACGAGCTGCGGACCCCGCTGACCTCGATCGTGTCGTTCAGCGAGCTGATCCGCAGCGAGGCCAGCGGCCTGACCCCCGAGGGCCTGCGCTTCCTGGACATCATCGAGCGCAACGCCGACCGGCTGCACCGGCTGGTCGGCGACCTGCTCATGCTGGACCGGCTCGAGGCCGGCGCGCTGCCGCTGGACCTGACCCCGGTCTCGGTGGCCGAGCTGACCGCCGAGGCGGTGCGGTCCGCCTCGGCGCCCGCGGCCAAGCAGGGCGTCACCATCGAGGTCACGACAACGCCGGGGCCGCTCGTGCCCGGAGATCACCGCCGGCTGATGCAGGTCCTCGACAACCTCATCGCCAACGCGGTCAAATTCTCGAACCGCAACCGGCGGGTGCACGTCACCGCATGCTACGCCGCCGGGATCTGGCGGGTCGACGTGACCGACCACGGCATCGGCATCCCGCCCGAGGAGGCCGGCCAGCTGTTCACCCGGTTCGTCCGGGCCTCCAACGCGCGCACCGCGGGGCTGCCCGGCACCGGCCTGGGACTGTCCATCGTCAAGGTGCTGACCGAGATGCACGGCGGCCGTGTGGAGGTGGCCAGCGAACTTGGCCGGGGCAGCACGTTCAGCGTGTTCCTGCCCGTCCCATCGGCCGAGGTGCCCCGGTGACCGCCAAGGGACGGGTCCTGGTCATCGAGGACGACCAGGACATCGCACTGGGCATCCGGACCGTGCTGAGCCGCAACGGGTTCGACGTGTCGGCCTCCCCCGACGGCAAGCAGGGCCTGCGCGCCTTCCATACGGCCCGGCCCGACCTGGTCGTGCTGGATATTGGGCTGCCGTCCATGGACGGGTGGTCGGTGCTGGAGCGGATCCGGGACCTGAGCGATGTGCCCGTCCTCATCCTGACCGCGCACGGCAACGAGACCGACAAGGTGCGGGGGCTGCACGGCGGCGCCGATGACTACCTGACCAAGCCGTTCGGCAACCGGGAACTCGCCGCCCGGGTCGAGGCGCTGCTGCGGCGGCCGCGGTCGGCCGAGCCCCAGGCCGAGGTGTACGACGATGGCAGCCTGCTGGTCAAGCTCACCTCCCGGGAGGTGCGGGTAGCCGGGCAGCCGGTGGCCCTGACGCCGACCGAGTTCCGCCTGCTGGCCGCGCTGATCCGGCACCCCGGGCAGACCCTGACCCCGGACCAGCTGCTGAAGCTGGCCTGGAACGATCCCCTCGGGGTGGGGCCGGAGCGGGTCAAGTTCGGCATCATGCGGCTGCGCCGCAAGCTCGGCCAGGACCGCGGGCCGGGGTCAGCGATCGAGGCGGTCCGCGGGTTCGGCTACCGGTACGTGGTGCCGCAGCCCCGGTCCGGAGGCAACTGAGTCTGGAGGCAACTGAGTCCGGGGCAGCTAGCGGGCCAGCGGAGGCTGGCAGCAACTGAGCTGCACCGGGCCGGCAACGTGGGTTGTCCTCCGCGCCGGCAACAGTGGCGTCATGAGCGTTACCAGGAAAGCGGATCCCCAGCGCGCGCGGATCCTCGTGGTCGAGGACGACCCGGAGGCAGCGCTGTTCGCCGTGCACGTGCTGACCCACCAGGGCCAGTACGACGTCACCCACACGCCCGACCCGGTGGTAGCGCTGCGCCTGGCCATCAGCGAGCACTGGGACCTGGTGCTGACCGACGTGGACATGCCCGGCATGACCGGGCTGGAGCTGGCCGACGCGCTGCGCCGGGAGGTGCCGGCGCTGCCGGTGGCCGTGGTGACCGCGCACGCGCCCGCGGCCATGACCTCGGCGGCGTTCCGGCCGGCCGAGGTGTACCTGGAAAAACCGCTGCGGATCGACGAGCTGCTGGCCACCGCGACCACGCTGATCGGGAAGGGACGCAGCATCGGGAACGAACGCGGCATCGGGAACGGACGCAGCATCGGGAAGGGACGCAGCATCGGGAACGGACGCGGCATCGGATAGCGGATGGTTTCGGCACGATAACCTGCCGATGTGGCAATCGAGACAGTGGACGGAGCCGGCGTCGTGGTCACCGGCGGCGGCGCGGGCATCGGCCGCGGCATCGCGGCGG
>JBAPYC010001015.1:0-6138 GCA_049284535.1 Streptosporangiaceae bacterium | reverse complement strand
CGCAGATGTCGACCGCGATGATGTTCGCGCCCTCGCTCGCCAGCCGGATAGCATGCGACCGTCCCTGGCCGCGCGCCGCGCCGGTGATGAAGGCGACCTTGCCTTCGAGCTTCCCAGCCACTTGACTTGCCTCTTTTCACTTTGAACACAGCCGTAACACGGCTGACGACCCGGATGGGCGGCTGGCCGCGGGGGCTGGCTACGGGAGCTAACCACGGGGCAGACCGCCGGAGCTGGCTTATCCGCCCGGGCTGAATCCGGCCAGCGGGCTCTCGTCACAAGCCCGGTCCGGCGGGCTTGCCGCCGGACGCCGGCCGATCGAGATCGGCACCGGGCGCGAACGGCCGCCGGGCTGGGCCGAACGGCCGCCGGAGCGGTGCGAATGGTCGCCGGACGGCCGCGGTGCGGGCGCCCCAGCCCCGGCCGCGGCGCTCAGCGCGCGCTCGCCGTGGCCCTTGACGCACTCGGGGTCCGGGCCGTCCAGCGGCAGCCCGGTGAAGAACTTGGCCGCCATGCACCCGCCGCGGCAGGAGTCATAGGCCGAACAGGAGTTGCAGGCGCCGCCGGTCTGCGGCCGGCGCAGGTCGGCGAACAGCTCCGATTCCCGCCACACGGCGGCGAACCCGCCGGGACCGCGCACGTTGCCGGCCAGGAAGCTGTCGTGGATGGCGAACGGGCAGGCGTACACGTCGCCGACGGGATCGATCAGGCAGACCACCCGGCCGGCCCCGCACAGGTTCAGCCCGGGCAGCGGGTCGCCGTACGCGGCGAGGTGGAAGAACGAGTCGCCGGTCAGCACCTGCTCCCCGCGGGCCACCAGCCAGTCGTACAGCTGGCGCTGCTGGGCCGCGGTGGGGTGCAGCTCGTCCCAGACGTCGGCGCCGCGGCCCGACGGCCGCAGCCGGGTCAGCCGCAGCTGAGCGCCGAACCGGTCGGCGATGGCCTTGAAGTCATCCAGCTGGCCAGCGTTCTGCCGGGTCACCACGACCGAGATCTTGAAGCCGCGGAAGCCCGCGGCGGCCAGGTTCTCCATGGCCCGCAGCGCGGTGGCGTAGGAGCCTGGGCCGCGCACCGCGTCGTTGATCTCGGCGGTGGCGCCGTCCAGCGAGATCTGCACGTCAACGTAGTCGCTGGCGGCCAGCCGCTGGGCCACCGCGGCGTCGATCTTGACCCCGTTGGTGGAGAACTTCACCCCGACGTGGTGCGCGGTGGCGTAGTCGACCAGGTCCCAGAAGTCCGGCCGGACGGTGGGCTCGCCGCCGCCGATGTTGACGTAGAAGACCTGCATCCGCTCCAGCTCGTCGATCACCGCCTGGCACTCGGCGGTGCTCAGCTCGCGCGGGTCGCGGCGGCCGGAGCTGGACAGGCAGTGCACGCAGGACAGGTTGCAGGCGTAGGTCAGTTCCCAGGTCAGGCAGATCGGCGCGTCCAGGCCGTACTGGAACTGTTCCACCAGCGGCAGCGTCATTTAGGCGGCCTCCCGGGCCCGGATCATCTGCGAGCTGGCCAGGGTGGCCAGGGCGGCGGCGTAAGTGGGCAGCTCGGCCGGCGCGACGCCGGCCTGCTCGCAGGCGGCCCGGGCGCTGGGCGCGTCGCCGAGCGAGCTGACCACGGTGAGCAGGGCTGGGCTCTTCAGGAACGAAAGCCGCCGGGTGCCGAAGTGATAGAGCAGTGCCCCGAACCGTTCCGGGCGGACCGACACCTGGGGGTGCAGCTGCCAGGGGCGGTCCAGGTCGAACCCGGCCGCGGTCGCGGCCAGTGCGTCAGTAGACACCGCACATGCCGTCGATGGAGACCTCTTCCACCAGCAATTCCGGGCCGTCGGCCAGATCTGGTTCGCTGTCCTGCGCGGGCTCTTGAGTGGTCGCGACACGTTCGCTCATGACAGTCTCCTTTATTTACGTCACGCAGTGACGAATATAGTCTGCATGCTAACTTCACCTGGCGACCAGAAGCAAGAGGAGGCAACGGTGACGATGGTGGCTGGCGGGGCCGACGACGCGGCCGGTGCCAGGCGCGGCCGTCCGCCAGGCACCAGCCGGCGTGAGCTGGAGCTGATCGCCCTGCGGCTGTTCACCACGCAGGGCTTTGACAACACCACCATCGAGCAGATCGCGGCCGAGGCCGGGGTCAGCAAGCGCACGTTCTTCCGCTACTTCAGCTCCAAGTCCAGCGTGCTGTGGAGCGAGTTCGACAGCGAGGTGGAGGCGATCCGCGCGGCCCTGGCCGAGGTGCCGGATGGCATGCCGATGATGGAAGCCATCCGCCGGGTGGTGGTCACGGCCAACCACTATGGCCCGCAGGACGTGCCCGAGCTGCGGTTGCGGATGAACCTGATCGGTTCGGTCCCGGCCCTGCAGTCCAGCACGGCCCCGCACTACGACGCCTGGGAACGGGCCATCAGCGACTTCGCCGCCACCCGGCTGGGCCAGCCCGCCGATTCGCTGTATCCCCTGGCCGTGGGCCGGGCCACGCTGGCGGCCTGCCGGGCCGCCTACGACCGGTGGTCGGCCCGGGCCGATGCCGACCTGACCTTCTATCTCGACGCGGCCCTGGTGGCGCTGGCGGCCGGGTTCGACCCGGCGGTGGTGCGGGCGGCCGTCCAGGAGCTGACCCCGCAGAAAGCCTGAGATACCGAACGGGCGTACTGCGCGCCCCGCTCCGGACCAGGTACACAATGTGGGTATGACGAGCCGGTACCGGACCGCAGAGATCGACGTCGCCGAGGCCAGGAAGGCGTTCTTCCTGATGGTCGGCTTCATCGCGCTGATCTGGATCCTGCAGATCGCCAACTGGGCCGACCACTACCGCCTGGACGTCAGCTACGGGATCCTGCCGCGGGACGTGGGCCGGCTCGGGGACATCTTCACCGCGCCGTTCCTGCACTTCAACTGGGACCACATCGAGGGGAACTCCGGGCCGCTGTTCGTATTCGGCCTGCTCGCCGCGTACCGCGGCGTGGTCAAGTTCGGCGGCGTGACCCTGATAGTCGCGATCACCAGCGGTCTGGCGGTCTGGCTGTTCCAGGGCCCGCGCGAGCTCACCGTCGGCGCGAGCGGCCTGATCTTCGGCTACTTCGGCTACGTGCTGGCCCGCGGGATCATCGACCGGAACCTGATCGACGCGCTGGCCGCCGTGGTCATGGCGCTGTCCTACGCCTACATCCTGACCGTGGCCCTCCCGGGCACGCCCGGGGTGAGCTGGATCGGTCACCTGGGCGGCCTGGTCGGCGGGCTGGCCTGCGGCTGGATCTTCCGGACCCGACGCGCCGAGCTGGGGTCGAAGCCCGGGCCGGGCACGGACGCCACTCGCCCGGCGGCAACAGGACCGGCCAAAACGGCTCCGGCGAAAACGAGGCCAATCGACCCGGGCAACCCGCGGGCGGGCCTGTACAAGGAACTCGACGACATGGGCCTCTAGCGGCGGTGCCGGCCCGGCCGGTGCTCGCTAAGCTTGGCTCATGCTGACGTTCGGCGTGGTGGTGCTCGGTGTCACCGACGCGCGGCGCGCAGCGGAGTTTTGGTCAGCGGCCCTGGGCTACAAGCTGCGCGAGGATGGATTCGGCGGCTGGGCGAAGGTACTCGTGCCGCCGGATGGGGCCGGGACGGCGATCGCGCTGCAGCTCAGCCAGACGCCGCCGCAGAATTATCCGCGCCTGCACTTTGACCTGCATGTCGCCGATGCCGGCGAGCAGGACGCCGAGGCGGCTAGGCTCGTATCGCTCGGCGCCGGGCGGGTCGACTGGGACAGCTACCCGGAGGATCCGGACTTTATCGTGCTGGAAGATCCCGAAGGCAACCGGTTCTGCATCGTCGACCTGAGCCATGAGCACGAGGGGCTGCTCTAAGCCACGCCCGCCCCCGGCCCGCGTGCCCAGCGATACCTCGAGCGCGTCCCGCCGCCGTCCGGGACGGTGCCGGTCGACCCGGGCACCCCGCGGGCGGCCCTGTAAAAGGAACTCGACGACATGGGCCTGCTCGACGACATGGGCCTGTAAGACGGGTCAAGCAGCTGGGCCAGAAATGGCTTTAGTACGACGGGGTCTTGCCGGTGAGGTCGAAAACCGCAGACTGGATGTCCGTACTGGAGCAGTCGACCGACCCGAACGCATACTCACTCGACATCCAGGCACTCAACGCGAAGCGCCGCGAGGACGCCAGGCGGCTGGACCACTACCGACGGCATCATCCGGTCGGCAGCGTGACTGACTGGTGGGACTCGGTCGAGCATGGCGCCGAGTCCGTCTACCACGGGCTGCGGCATGGGGCCGATCGCGTTCAGGAAGATGGTGTCGTCCTGGGATGCCGATGCCAAACGCTAGACCGTCAACCTGATCGTCGACATCGGCGACGGGCTCGACAACGTGATGTCTTATATTGTCTCCGCGTCGGCCGCCTGCGGCTTGGTCATGCCGTGTGTGTCGATGCCCATGACCTCAGCGATGTCGGCGAACCGGTGTTAGACGGCCGGCATTCTGAACGCCCAGACCCGGGGCAGCGTGACCGCGTTGTTCAGGCCGTGGTGGGTGTCGTAGAACGCGCTGACCGCGTGCGAGATCGAGTGGATGATGCCGAGGCCGCCGGAGTTGAAGGCCTGGGCCGCGATGTACTGCGCGTACATCATGCCTTCACGGCCGGGCAGGTCCTGGCCGTTCCACACCGCGGCACGCAGGTTCTCCGACGTCAGCCGGATGGCGTGCAGCGCGTTACCCAGCGACGGCTGGAAGTTCAGCCGGGATACGTATGGCTCGCTGGCGTGCGGCAGCACGTCGAAGCCGCACTGCGCGGTGTAGTCGACCGGGCAGTCGTAGTAGAGCACCGGGTCGTCGATGGCCAGCGAGGTGACGCAGGTGTCGTCGAAGGCCACATACTTGTGCGGATTGTCCGGATCGGTGGTGGTGTCGGTGATCACGTAGGCCCAGGAGGTCTCCGACCCCGTTCCGGCTGTGGTGGAGACGGCGATGTGCGGCGGATTCTTGAGGTGCTCGCTCATGTTGAACCCCTCGAACTCGTTTACGCTGCGGCCGTTGTGCGCCACCGAGATCCGCGCGCCCTTGCAGGCGTCATGCGAGGAGCCGCCGCCGATCGAGAGGAACGAGTCGCATTTGTTCTCCTGGTACAGCGCCACGGCGTCCATGACGTTGTAGTCTTTTGGGGTTCGACTCGACCTTGTCGTAGACCACCACTTCCAGGCCGTGGTACTTCATCGACTCGACGATCTTGTGGACGATGTCCGTCCCGCGCAGCCCCGAGGCCATCACCAGGGTCTTCTGGAAGCCGAGCTTGAGCGCCTCCGGGCCGATCATCTCGTGCGCGCCGGGGCCAAGCATGGCCTTGGGGAACGGGTGGAACTCCTTGATCGGGAATGGCTTGAGTAGTTCATCGACCTACATGCGTAACCTCCATAAGCGGCTGACAGCCCGACCCTAGGCTGCTCACAGCCGCGGCAGGGAAGACGGAATCGCAATCCCGTCCCGGTATCCCGGCCGGTCCTGGCCGTCCGGCCGGGGAGGCCCTAGCCGAACGGATAGGTGGGTATGCGCCACGGGCGGAATCGGGGCACTCGGGAAGGGAGGTGGTGGAGGCGCCCCGACTACATCGTGGTCGGGCCGGGCACGGCCCTGCGTCCTGGCTGCCCAGCTCAGTCAGGAAGCCAGCCCGCGCGTGCTGCTGGAACCGGCAGGGCCGAGCGGACTCGCGCCATGACTGTTCTGAACGCCTGCCCGGAGAACCTACCTCGCATCACTAACCCGGCAAGGCGGACGCTGCCGGGCATCTTGGCTCCTGGCGGCTACAGGCCGCCGCCGATCGAGCTGACTGCGCCGGTGACGGCGGCCGTCGTCGCCGAGGTGGCACCGTTAACTGTGTTACCGGCCGCGTTGGTAGCCCCAGTCGCCGCTCCGCTGACACTGGTCGTGACGGGGGTGGTCACGCTGCTGCTTGTGCTGGGGCTGCTCGTGGTGGGGCTGTTTGTGCTGGAGCTGCTTGTGCTGGGGCTCGTCTTGGCGGCCGTGCTGCTCGACGTTCCGGAGTTGCCGCCGCTGCTGACGGGCGCCGGTGTGCTGCTGGCCGGTGTGCTGCTGGCCGGTGTGCTGCTGGCTGCGCTGGCGGGTGCGGTATTGGAGGCGGTGTTCGTGCC
>JBAPYC010001014.1:0-12480 GCA_049284535.1 Streptosporangiaceae bacterium | reverse complement strand
GCCACGCAGCGCGGCGCGGGCACCGGCAGGGGCGGGAGGCCTGACATGAACCCGGAGCGCAACCCGGCGGCCCGGCTGCTGTCCGGCCTGGCCCGGGCCGCCCGGCGAGCCCGCCGCGTGATCGCTGAATGCAACTACGCGCAGCGGCGTGTCACCACGCTGATGACCGCCCCGGACAGGTACTCCAGCGACCGGGACAGGGCGCCGGACGACTACCCCGAGTTCCTGTTCAGGACCTCGTCAGCCCTGCTGCGCGAGCCGAGCGCCCGGCGCCGGGCCGGTGGCCAGCTCGTCGGCTAGACCCGCAGCCCGCCCAGCCAGGTGAACTGAGGGGACAGTGAGCTAGGGACTGGGCGAACTCAGGAGTAGAGCGCGTCGATGTCCGCGGCGAAGTCCTTCAGCAGCACGTTCCGGCGGATGCCCAGCTTGACCGTGAGCTGCCCGCTTTCCTGGGTGAAGTCTGTGGCCAGGATGCGGAACTTCCTGATCGACTCGGCCCGGGACACGGCCTTGTTGGCATCGTCGACCGCGCTCTGCACGTCGGCGATCAGGTCGGGGTCCTCCCGCAGCTGCGCGATGGTCGCGTCGGCCGGCTTGCCGTGCTGCTGCTTCCACGGCCCGAGCGTGTCGGCGTCCAGCGTGATCAGCACGCCGACGAACGGGCGGCCGTCCCCGACGACCATGCACTGGCTGATCAGGGCATGGCTGCGGAGCCGGTCCTCGAGCACCGCGGGTGCGACGTTCTTGCCGCCGGCGGTGACGATCATCTCCTTCTTCCGCCCGGTGATGGTCAGGAAGCCTTCCTCATCCAGCTCCCCGACGTCACCGCTGCGGAACCAGCCGTCCTCGGCGAAGGTCTCCTTGGTAGCCGCCTCGTTCTGCCAGTAGCCCGGGAAGACGTTCGCGCCGCGGATCAGGATCTCCCCATCGTCGGCGATCTTGATCCCGACCCCGGGCAGCGGCAGGCCGACGGTGCCGATCTTGTTCCGGTCCGGCCGGTTGACCGTGGTCGCGCCGGTTGTCTCGGTCAGCCCGTAGCCCTCCAGCACGGTCACGCCCACGCCGCGGAAGAAGTGCAGCAGCCGCTCGGTCAGCGCCGCCCCGCCGGAGATCGCATATTGGGTGCGGCCGCCGAGGGCGGCCCGGAGCTTGGCGTACACCAGCCGGTCGAACACTGCGTGCTGGGCCCGCAGGCCGAACGCCGGGCGGCCAGGCTCGTCCAGCGCCCGGCTGTAGGCGATCGCGGTGCTGGCCGCGCGCTTGAAGATCGGCCCCCTCTTCTCGCTGACCGCCCTTTGCTCGGCGCCGTTGTAGACCTTCTCGAACACCCGCGGTACGGCCAGGATGAACGTGGGCTGGAACGCGGCCAGCGCCGGCAGCAGCGCGTCCAGGTTCTCGCAGTGCCCGAGCACGATCCCGCCCTCGATGCAGCCCACCTCGATGATCCGGGCGAACACGTGGGCGAGCGGCAGGAACAGCAGGGTGCTGGGGGCATCGGCGGTGGCGATCACGGTCAGCGGGCCGAGGAAGGCGTTGCGCACATCGGCCAGCAGGTTCCGGTGCGTCAGCTCGCAGCCCTTGGGACGGCCGGTGGTGCCCGAGGTGTAGATGATGGTGGCCAGGTCGGAGGCCTGGGCCGCGTGCGCGCGCTCGGTGATGGTCTGGTCGGTGACATCCGCACCCGCCGCCCGGAGCGCATCCAGCGTGGAGTCGCCCCCGCTCTCGATGCCCCAGATGTGCGCCAGCGCCGGGACCTGATCCCGGAAGCTCCCGATCGTCTCCGCGTAGGCGGCGCTCTCCACGAAGCAGGCCCGCGCCCCTGAGTCGGTGAGGATCCATTCGGCCTGCTCGGCCGAGGAGGTCTCATAGACCGGTACGGTCACCGCGCCCGCGGTCCAGATGGCGTAGTCGATCAGCGTCCACTCATACCGGGTGTGCGACATCAGCGCGACCCGGTCGCCGGCCTCGATCCCGGCTGCGACCAGGCCCTTGGCCACCGCCACGACCTCGGTGGCGAACTGGCTGGCGGTCACGTCGGCCCAGTTCCCGCCGGGGTCCTGGCGACGCAGCACGACGGCCTGCGGCTGTTCCGCCGCCCGCCGGGAGACGGCGTCGGCGAGGTTCGCAGTCGCGGGGATCTGCGCCAGGGCCGGCAGGCTGAATTCGCGCACAGTGTCTCTCCAACTCATCGCTACTTTGCGGTATCAGCTTAGAGCGCTGCCGCAGCCCGTTTCCCGGTTACGATCTTGCGCGGCGGCCGGCCTACGGTGGTGACATGCGAGTTCACGTGGTGAGCGACGTGCACGGCCGGGCGGACGCGCTGGCGCACGCGGCCGATGGCGCCGACGCGCTGATCTGCCTCGGCGACATGCTGCTGTTCCTGGATTACGCCGACCACGGCCAGGGCATCTTCGCCGACCTGTTCGGCGCCGACGCTGCCAGCAGGTACGTCGAGCTGCGGTTGGCCAAGAAATTCGACGAGGCCCGGGAGTTCTCGATGGGCCTGTTCGCGTCCCGGCCAGAGAGCCGCAGCGCCCTGTTCGAGGCGGCCATGTCCCGGCAGTACGCCGCGATGTTCGGGGCCCTGCCCGAGCCGGCCTATCTGACCTACGGAAATGTCGACGTCCCGGCCATGTGGGAACAATATTCCAAACGCGGGCATTATGTACTGGATGGCAGCACGGTGGAGCTGGGCGGCCTGACGTTCGGCTTTGCCGGCGGCGGGCTGAAATCTCTCTACCGGACGCCGTACGAAATGCCCGAGGACGAGTTCCGGGCCAAGCTCGAGGCGCTCGGGCAGGTGGACGTGCTGTGCACGCACATCCCGCCCGCCGTCCCCGAACTTCTCTACGACACCGTCGCGCGGCGTCTGGAGAAGGGCAGCGTGGCCTTGCTCGACGTGATTAAGGCCACCCGGCCGCGGTACTCGATTTTCGGGCACGTACACCAGCCGCTTGCCCGCAGGACCAGGGTCGGTGTCACGGAATGCCTGAACGTGGGGCACTTCCGGGCCACCGGCGCCCCGTTCGTCCTGCAGCTTTAGCGGGTACGATCAGGGTAGGAGGCGTCAGGTGTCGGAATATCCAGAGGCCGGCCAGCCAGATAGCAGCGGCCAACCTCATAACAGCGGCCAGCCCCGCAGCAATGGCCAGCCCGGGAACCGGGGCAACGGCCGGCCCGGTGGCTATGGTCAGCCCAGTGGGCGCAGCCAGCCCAACCGCAACGACCCTGTCGCCGACTTCCAGCGCTGGCTGATGAAGGCCGGCGCCCGCACCATGGCTAACCAGGTCGCGGATCAGGTCAAGCGCACGCTCGGCCAGGAGAAGCGCTCTAGTAGCGGCGACCCGTGGGACACGGCCACCAACGAGCTGCCTCCGGGCGAGCCCCCGGAGTGCCAGTGGTGCCCGGTCTGCCAGGCGGCCCGCGCGGCGCGGCTGGGGAACCCGGGTGGCCTGGGCGCACGGCTGGCCGATGCGGGCGGGCTGCTGGCGAACGTGGTCGGGGATGCCTTTTCCGCGTTCGAGCAGGTTCTGAAGGCCCAAGATCAAAACCGTTCTTCCGAACGAGCGGGCTACACGCCCCCCCGTACGGGCTCGCCTGATCGCGGGGAACCCGGCCAATGACGCTCGCCATCGGCGTAGATGTCGGTGGCACCAAGGTCGCGGCGGGGGTCGTTGATTCCAGCGGCCGTATCCTCGCCAAGCTGAAGCGGTCGACTCCTGCGGCGAGCCCAGCCCTGACCGAGAAGGCCATCGCTGACGTGGTGACCGAACTTCTCGATGATCACGACGTCGCGGCCATCGGGCTCGGGGCCGCCGGGTTCGTCGACAGCAACCGCGCGACCATGCTGTTCGCACCCAACCTGGCGTGGCGGGACGAGCCGCTGAAGCAGCGGGTGGAGGAGCGCCTCGGCCGTGAGGTGCTGGTGGAGAACGACGCCAACGCCTCGGCCTGGGCCGAGGAGCGGTTCGGAGCGGCCCGTGGCTACCAGGACGTGATGCTGGTGGCGCTGGGCACCGGCATCGGTGCCGCCATCATCATCGGCGGCCAGCTCTACCGGGGCCGGTGGGGGATCGCGGGCGAGCCCGGGCACATCCGCGTGGTCCCGGACGGCCGCCTGTGCGGTTGCGGCAATCGCGGCTGCTGGGAGCAGTACTGCAGCGGTAATGCCCTGGTTGCCGAGGCGCGCGAGTTCGCCCGCCGCACCCCAGGTGGTGCCAGCAGGCTGCTTCAGCTTGGCGGGGGAATGCCCGAGGGCATCTCCGGCCCGGTGATCACCCAGGCCGCGCAGGAGGGCGACCCCGCCGCGTTGCGTTGCTTCCAGATCATCGGCGGCTGGCTCGGCCAGGGTCTGGCCGACCTCGCCGCCATCCTCGATCCGGCCTGCTTCGTCATCGGAGGCGGCGTCTCCGAGGCCGGCGACCTGCTCCTTGACCCGGCGCGGGTCGCGTTCGAGCGCGCGCTGACCGGCCGTGGCTACCGGCCGGTGGCGGAGATCAGGGTCGCTCAGCTCGGGGAGGACGCGGGAATCGTCGGCGCCGCCGACCTGGCCCGGGAAGCGAGCTTGGGCACGGCCACGCCGGCCACGACGACTCCTCCGGCTACGGCCGCTCGGGCCGGGGCCCCATCCGCTTAAAGCCCACTGCGGTTAGACACCACTGCGGTTAGACAACGGCGCCATCATCGCCGTCATCGGGTCCGCCCGAGCCCGGCTCGTTCATCCGCAGCACGAGGATCGCGAACCCGGTCACGAACGCCGCCACCGCGCAGAACGCGGCGATGCCGGGTACCGACCAGCCCACGGCCGTGGCGATGACCAGGTACGCAGGGCCGCCGAACAGTGCCGCCCAGGCACCCTTGGCGAGCGGGTCCAGCTTCGGCAGCGGGGGAGGCGCGGGCGGAATGTAATGGCCCTCGTCGTCGGTCGGCTCGGGTTGGCGGGAACGGATCTTCCGCGCCCGGTTGCCGTGCGCGGACGTGTTCCGGTCCCGGCGCGGGACTGGTATCACGTCTGGCTCGGAGGCTCCCAGCAGCCCGTCAGCGCCGAACGCGCCTCGGACCTCTTCGTCGTCGAATCCGCGGACCCCGCTAGCACTGCGCACTTCCTCAGCACTGCGCACTTCCTCAGCACTGCGCAGGTCGTCAGCGTTGCGCACTTCGTCAGCACGGTGCCGGCCATCAGCACTGTGCAGGCCATCGGCACTGCTTATCCCGTCGGCACTGCTTATCCCGTCAGCACTGCTTATCCCGTCAGCACTGTGCCGCCCGTCTGGCCCTCGACGCCGGTCCGCGCTGTGCCGCCCCGGTTCGCTGGCGTCCCGCTCGGCCGGCCGCGAGCTGTCCGGCCGGTCTGTCCCGGTCTGTCCCGGAGCCTTCCGGGAGGCAGTATCGGTTACGGGAGCATCCCCGCTGTCCAGGTCGCCCCGGAGCCCCGCGGGTCCGGGCGGATCGGCGATGCGGGGGAACCGCTCGGTCTCCGGAGCGGCCCCGGCGGCGGGAGAGCGTCCGCTCCCGCGGGAGTCGCTGGCGCCGGGTACGTCCTCGCGTTCAGGCCAGGGAGCCGGCTCGGTGGCGAGCACAGGCTCGTCGAACCGGGCGACAAGTTCACGCCACGCTGCGTCCTCGCCGCTCTCCCTGCTCTCCGTGTTATCCCAGTCCGGCACGTCCCCACCGATGTCCGAAGCGAAGCCCTGCCTCCACGATAGCCGTCCGGGGTCCGATGCCGGGAGGGTAAATCTCGGACGACATGCTGATTCGCGCCAGGCCGCAAGGATTAAGCCGAGGGCGTACGAGGGTGGCCGCTGGGTGCACGTCCCGGCGCGTCGGCCGGCTCAGCCCGCGCGGGATGATCTGGCCCGGTGTCCAGTCGGTGTGTCAGCTGCGGGTTTCTTCGGCCGCGGCGATTCCACCGCCGTGTAAGGCAGCGCCCGCCGGGTCTTTAGCCACCGCTGCCGGTCCTGCGCGGCCGCGCCGTCCGGCAGGTCGAGCACCGCGGCGATCGCCTCCGGCTTCATGCCCATCGCCTGCGCGGCCTGGAACAGGCCGTATTCGAGGTGGTCGAGCCCCAGCCGGGCCGCCTGGACCAGGACCAGGGCAGCTCCCATGTCCAGTCCCTCAGCCCGGCCTTCGGCCGCTGCCTCGGCCACCAGCCGGATCGCCTCCAGGTCGGGAATCAGCCGTTTCTCTGTCTCCCACAGCAGCAGGTCCACGCCGGAGGCATATCGCTCGGTCAGGTGCCTGCGCGAGGCGTTGACCATCTCGGGCGACGGCGCTGGAGCTTCCACGAGTCCCAAATTAGCGGGTCGGAAACCGGCCGTCGACCCGGCTCGGTCATGTCCGGGAAAAATCCTGCTGACCTGCGGTCTTGCCGTCAGCTGGCGTGGTCCTGGACGAATTTGCAGCTGCCCTCGAAGATGGTCTGGGCGTCGTTGTCGAGTGTGGCGACGTGATAGCTGTCGGACAGCTCGCGCACGGTGACCTGCTCGCCGGGCAGCCCGGCGAGCAGCGCCTGCATGCTGGCCGGGCCAACCACGTGATCGACCGAGCTGCGGTACACCAGCACCGGCTGTGTCACCCGGCTCAGCTCCTTGACCGTGGTGCTCCAGAGCCTGGGCAATGTGGCCGCGGCTCGGACAGGTACCCGGTTATAGCCGGTCTCGCTGGATCCGGGTTTCTTGATGTCGCTGGCGATGCCGGGCAGCGAGCGCAGCACGTACTTGAGCACCGGAGCCAGCAGGAACAGCCTGGTGTCCGGGGCCAGTGAGGGGTTGACGAGCACCAGGCCGCGCACGGCGCCGCTGTGGGTCTCGGCCAGCCGCAGGGCCAGGCAGGCACCCATCGACAAGCCGAACACGAAGGTCTGCTCGCACCGTGCGGCGAGCGCCAGGAACGCGGCGTCCACCTCCGCGTACCAGTCGCCACCGCCGGTCTGTGCCAGGTCCTGCCACCGGGTGCCGTGGCCGGGCAGCCGGGGCAGGCTGACCGACAGTCCCTGGGCCACAAGGTAATCAGCCCAGGCACGCAGGGACTGCGGGCTGCCGGTGAAACCGTGGCACAGCAGCACGCCGACGGGGCCGCCCGCATGCTCGAACGGTTCCGCACCAGGGAGCAGCGTGCCGGGAAGCGGTGATGACATGGTGGCATCGTCGCACGGTCCGCGCCCGGGTCGCATCAGCGGGTGAGAGCCCCCACCGGTTGCCCTCCGTTGCCCTCGACAGTCCGCCAGCCCCGCCCGGTGTAGTAACCGGCTTAGGTAAGGCTTACCTAAGCATTCTGGGTCCGAGCTGGAGGGTAAGTGGCTGCGCGAGACATTCACCCGGCCAACGACCTGGACGTGTCCGCCGTTCCGGCTGCGGGCACGGCCGGCGATCCCGCGGCGTCCGCCGCACGGCGCCCGTGGCTGACCCGGCGCGTGCTGACGGTCGGATTGCTGGCCGTGTGGGGGCCAGGCCTGATCGTCATGCTGGCCGACACTGACGCGGGTTGCCTGATCACTGCGGCGCAATCCGGTGCGCAGTGGGGCTACGCCATGGTCTTGCCGCAGCTGGTGCTGATCCCGATCCTGTTCATGGCCCAGGAGATTGTGGTCCGTCTGGGCGTGGTCACCGGCAAGGGGCACGGAGCGCTGATCCGGGAGCATTTCGGGGTGGGCTGGGGTGCCCTGTCGGCCGGCACGCTGTTCGTGTCCGCCGTGGGCGCGCTGCTGACCGAATTCGCCGGGGTGGCCGGCGTGGGCGAGCTGTTCGGGATCTCGCGCTGGGTGACCGTCCCGGTGACCACCGCCTTCCTCCTCGGCCTGGCCCTGACCGGCAGCTACCGGCGGGTCGAGCGGATCGGCATCGCGATCGGCCTCGCCGAGCTGGCCTTCATCCCCGCCATGCTGCTGTCTCACCCGAGCGCGCACCAGCTGGTCAGGGGGCTGGGGACGCTGCCGCTGGGGCAGAGCTCGTACGTGTTCCTGCTCGCGGCCAACGTCGGCGCCGTGGTCATGCCGTGGATGATCTTCTACCAGCAGAGCGCCATCGTGGCCAAGGGCCTGACGCCGTCGATGCTGCGGTCCGAGCGCCGGGATACGGCGGTTGGCTCGGTGATCACCCAGGGCATCATGATCGTCGTCATCGTGACCTTCGCCGCGACCATCTTCAGGGCCGACCGCAGCGCACCGCTGAACACCGTCGGCCAGCTGGCCGGGGCGCTGACGCCGTATATCGGCTCGACCGCCTCCAAGACGCTGATCGGAACGGCCATTCTCGGCGGGGCGCTCGTCGCGGCCATCGTGGTGTCGCTGGCCGGGTCGTGGGGGATCTGCGAGGTGGCCGGCTGGAAGCACAGCCTGTCCGAGCGGGTCAACCGCGGCAACGCGAAGTTCTACCTGATCTACGCGCTGGCCCATGTGCTCGGCGCCGTCGTCGTGCTGGCCAGCGCCAACCTGGTCAGCCTGGCGGTCGACGTCGAGGTGATGAACGCGCTGCTGCTGCCGATCGTGCTGGGGTTCCTGCTCCTGCTGGAAGCCAAGGCCTTGCCGCCCGAGCACCGGATGCGCGGCGCCTACCGGTTCATCTGCACCGCCTTGTGCCTGATCGTCATGGGCTTCGGGCTCTACATGGTCCCGGTTACGCTCGGCTGGTAGCGGCTCGCGACTGCTCCTCATCGGTGCCAGGCCGTGGGACGATGGGAAGCGTGGGTTACTGGATGACGAAATACACGCTCGGGGTTCTGCTGAAGATCATCTTCCGCCCCCGGGCCCGGGGGGTCAGGAACGTGCCCCGGCGCGGGCCGGTCATCCTGGCCAGCAACCACCTCTCGTTCTCCGACCACTTTTTCGGGCCGCTCCCGGTGCCCCGCCGGGTGATCTTCCTGGCCAAGTCTGAGTACTTCACCGGGCGGGGACTGAAAGGGCTGTTCAGCAAGGCCTTCTTCAGCGGCGTCGGCCAGATTCCCATCAACCGGGCCGGGGGAGCGGCCAGTGAGCAGGCCATCCGGACCAGCCTGCAGGTTCTGGCGGAAGGACATGTGCTCGGCATCTACCCCGAGGGCACCCGCAGCCCCGACGGCCGGCTGTACCGGGGCAAGACGGGGGTCGCCCGGCTGGCCGTCGAGTCCGGCGCGCCGGTGGTGCCGTGCGCCATGATCAACACGTTCGAGTTCCAGCCGCCCAGCACGATCTGGCCTAATCCGCGGATCCGGCCGGAAGTGCGGTTCGGCGAGCCACTCGACTTCTCCCGCTACCGCGGACACGAAGCCGACAAGCAGCTGCTGCGGACCATCACCGACGAGATCATGCAGGCGATCGCGAAGCTTTCCGGCCAGGAGTACGTCGACGTGGACGCCCGCGCGGCCAAGGCCGAGATCGCCGCAAGGCGGGAGATGCCGGATAAAGGGACCGGCGACGGCGGTAACCGGGCGATGTGAAGCCCGATCGGATGAGATTTCCGTAAGGTCGCGCTGCAGCCATCCATGCTGCCCTCCGGGCCACTAAGGTTGGTGCCATGCGAGTGGGTGTCCTTACCGGTGGCGGCGACTGCCCCGGCCTGAATGCAGTTATCCGCGCCGTAGTCCGCAAGGGCGTGCAAGAGTACGGTCTGGAGTTCGTCGGGTTCCGTGATGGGTGGCGCGGGCCGCTCGAAGGCGACACCGTGCCCCTGGACGTCCAGGCGGTACGGGGCATCCTGCCGCGCGGCGGCACGATCCTGGGGTCGTCCCGGACCAACCCGCTGAAGAGCACCGGCAACGGCGGCCGCAACGGCATCGAGCGGATCAAGGACAACCTCGCCGGTCTTGGCGTCGACGCGCTCATCGCCATTGGCGGTGAGGACACCCTGGGCGTAGCCACCAGGCTGGGCGAGCAGGGCGTCCCCGTAGTCGGGGTACCCAAGACGATCGACAACGATCTCGGCGCCACCGACTACACCTTCGGCTTCGACACCGCGGTGAACATCGCCATGGAGGCGATCGACCGGCTGCACACCACCGCGGAGAGCCACCACCGTGCGCTGATCGTGGAGGTCATGGGCCGGCACGCCGGCTGGATCGCGCTGCACGCGGGGCTGGCCGGCGGCGCCAACGTGATCCTCATCCCGGAGCGCCCCTTCGACATCGAGCGGGTCTGCGCATACGTGCAGCACCGGTTCCAGACCAGGTTCGCGCCGATCGTGGTCGTGGCCGAGGGCGCCCACCCGCTCAGCGAGGATCTAGCGACGTCCAGCGCGCAGCTCGACTCGTTCGGCCACGTGCGGCTGGGCGGCGTGGGCCAGCTGCTGGCCGACGAGATCGAGAAGCGGACCGGCAAGGAGGCCCGCTGCACCGTGCTCGGTCACATCCAGCGCGGCGGCACGCCGACCGCGTTCGACCGTGTCCTGGCCACCAGGTTCGGTGTGCACGCGGTCCAGGCGGTGCACGACGAGGATTACGGGGTCATGGTCGCCCTGCGCGGCACCGATATCGTCCGGGTGCCCCTCGCCGAGGCCACCAGCCAGCTCAAGCTGGTACCCCCCCAGCGCTACGCCGAAGCCGAAGTCTTCTTCGGCTAGCCCGCCTCCGCCACTCCCGCCCGGCCAGCCCCGTCCCGCTAGCCCGTCCCGCCCCAGAAAGCGGGCTTTCTGTCCCCGCTGACGTGAGCGGCCCACCTGCCCTCCGCGACGACGGCCGGAACGCTTCTGCAGTGGCGGAGGAGGCAGAAGAGGCAAGTCCTAGCGGCAGCTCGAGGCGACGCCGGAGCATGAACCCCGCCCGTTCGGTCAACAGCTTGGATTCCGCATTGCGTGCGGCTCCCGCTCGTGTCATACTCGCTTACGAGTACTTGGTGACGAATCCTCGGCGGCGAAGGTTCGGAGACGAGGTGACGCGGGATGGCGAAACGGCGGAAGGTCAGCAATCTGCTGGCGCTGTCGCTGCTGACGATGCTGATGGAGCGCCCGATGTACCCGTACGAGATGGCGACGTCGCTGCGGCATCGCGGCAAGGACGAGTCCATCAAGATCAACTGGGGCTCGCTCTACACGGTCGTGCAGAACCTGGAGAAGCACGGCCTCATCGAGGCCATCGAGGTCGTCCGGGAGGGCCGGCAGCCGGAGCGGACCACCTACCGGATCACCGAAGCCGGCCAGGCCGAGGTCACCGACTGGCTGCGTGAGCTGCTCAGCGAACCCGAGCGCGAGTACACCCGGTTCGAGGCGGCGCTGGGCGAGTCGGCCATCCTGGGCCCGGACGAGGTCATCAGGCTGCTGCGCCGGCGGCTGGAGACGCTGGATGCCGCCGTCACCGGGCATCAGGCCAGCCTGGATGACCTGAGCGCCCAGCTGCCCCGGCTGTTCCTGATCGAGTCCGAATACCACCTCGCGCTGCAGCGGGCCGAGGCGGAGTGGGTGCGCGGGGTGCTCAAGGAGCTCACCGACGAAACCTTCCCCGGGGTCAGCGCCTGGCGGCACTACCACCGGACCGGGGAGTTCCCGGACGAGGCCACCACGCTGGCCGGGCTCGGCGGGAAGGAGGCGCCCGGCAGCTAAGCACAACGCAAAACGACCCCGGCCAGGTGCGGCAACACCGGCGGCCGGGGCCGTCAACCTCAGATCGATCCCCGCGAGAACGCGGAAACCCGAGGTCCCACCGCTAAGCGTAGCCGGGTTTCGCCTCGCGGGGCCGGACCGACCTGGTCCGTCAACCACGAGGGAGATAGTCGTGAGTTCTGCTCACTGCGCCATCGAGGCGCGCCATCTAGTCAAAACCTACGCCGTACGCGGCCGCAAGCAGGGCATCCGGGCCCTGGACGGGCTGGACATCAGCGTCCCGCGCGGCATCATCTACGGACTGCTCGGCCCGAACGGAGCGGGCAAGAGCACCACCGTCAAGATCCTGACCTCGCTGGCCCGGCCGGACGAGGGCCACGCCAGCGTCGACGGTATCGACGTGCTTGCCCAGCCGGCCCGGGTGCGGCAGCTGACCGGCGTGGTAGCACAGCGTTCCGGAGCCGACCCGCGGGCCACGGGCCGGGAGAACCTGATCCTGCAGGGCAGGCTGTACGGGCTGCGCGGCGGTGCCGTCCGGGCCCGCGCGGACGAGCTGCTCGCCCACTTCGGCCTGTCCGAGGCAGCCGGGCGGCTGGTCATGACCTACTCCGGCGGCATGCAGCGCCGTCTGGACGTCGCCCTGGGGCTGATGCACCGGCCCGCGGTGCTGTTCCTGGACGAGCCCACGACGGGCCTGGATCCGGAATCCCGGACCGCCATGTGGGCCGAGATCGGGCGGCTGGCCGGCATCGAGGGGATGACCGTGCTGCTGACCACGCACTACCTGGAGGAGGCCGACCGGCTGGCCAGCCAGCTGGCCATCGTGGATCAGGGCCGGGTGGTCGCGACCGGCACCCCGGACGAGCTCAAGGGCGAGCTGCACGGCGACGTCGTGCAGGTGGAACTGCCCGCCGACGCCGACGCCGGCCTGGCCCGCGGGGAGTTGTTCACCGCTAGCGACGACCTGGTGAAGCTC